>DAIMZF010000115.1:0-10826 GCA_036734085.1 Aggregatilineales bacterium | reverse complement strand
CAAAACGCCCGCGAAGAAGCGCGTCGCGCCCGCGTAGGCGAAATCAACGCGGTAAAATCGACCTTGCCTTCCCACGCTTTCACCATCCCGGTTACACGCCTGGATTTACCGGATAACATCATCGAAGCCCTGCAACCGCTCGAAAATGTTGGCGAGATTATGCTCCGCTTCCTCATTGATGAAACCCGTTTACGTCGTCTGCTTGGCAAAGAATCAGACTCCGCTCTGCCGCGTGTTCAATCCGCATTGGATGAACTCGTCTATGCCGATGAATTTATCACCGAACCAGAAGTACAGTCCATCGCTGAGGAAGTGGTTGACGAATACGAAAATGTGGTAAAATCAGAGCGTATTGCGGCAGACGATGTTGATGTAATAGATGAACCTGAATCCGACATCGAAGACGACCAGGACGTAATTCCAGTGGCCTTCCCGGAGCAGTTAGTCGGTGTACAGTCAACCCCCTCACCCTTACCAGCAGAGGGCGTCATCGTGGAAGATGACGACTTCGAGTATGAAGAGGATGATGACGACGACGACGACGACGATGATGCTTCCGGTAAGAAGAAGGGCAAGAAGGAGCGTCAGAAACGTCGTCAGCTTATCTTCGATGAAGATACAGGCCAAACCTATGCCAAACGTCGCCGTAAGGGAAGCCGGAAACGTGATACGTGGGATGAACTCTAGCAAATGACAGAAAACCGTGCCAATAATCCATCAAAACGACCAGTGCCCGAAGTTGAAGTCGAAGATGAAAATCGCATCGACTGGGCACGTAAGCAAAAGAGTAAACGACAAGCAGAACTCGAGCCCTCAGATGACTTACCAACCGATGAAGATTTGGCTCCAATAATCCTGAAGGATGGCCCCAAAAGCCATTCACGCAAAAAACGGCGGCAACTTGTTTATGACGAAGAACGCGATACCGTGATTGTCAAACGCAAGCGCCGCCGCCAGGCAGAACGCCCGCGCCTGACGACAGGCGCATGGTACGATTGGGATGACGAGCCTTGAAAAAAGCTCTCATCAATAACTTATTTATCTCATGATGAAACAATCACACGGTCAGGTTAAACACAAGCATTCACCGGAACGGACGTGCGTTGTCTGCCGCGTAAAGCAAGATAAACGCACGCTAAACCGCGTTGTCCACAATGCCCAGCTTGGCGTCACCTTCGACGCCTCTGGCAAAATGAACGGACGCGGAGCCTATCTGTGTAATAATCCGCTTTGCTGGGAACGTGCTGTGAATACAAATATCCTTGAAAAAGCCCTACGTGTGGCGCTGACACCCGCCGACCGTCAACGCATTCAGCAGGCACACCCGTCATCATGATACACATGATGACATTCAAAATGGTAATGGACGATGAGAAGTCGCGTTTAGCTTTTCGCATGTGATGTGCCGGATTGCCTGCTCATCGTCCCCGACGATGTGGAGGTATTATGGCCCAAGAAAAACAAATTATCCTCGTTCCGGATTTCATCACTGTCCGTGAACTCGCTGACTTAATCGAAGCAAGCCCCATTGAGGTGATGAAAAAACTCATCGCCAGTGGCATTATGGCGAAGATTAATCAGCAAATTGATTTTGAAACGGCGGCTATTGTCGCCGAAGAATTCGGCTACGACGCGCAATCCTCAACTGCCGTCGCCAAAGCCGAAGAACAACAGCGCCGTGTGGAACAATCCACGCAAGAATGGCGCAAAGTCTATACCGAAGAAAAATCCGAAAATCTGCAAATTCGTCCCCCCATCGTGACTATCTTAGGTCACGTAGATCACGGCAAGACCACTCTGCTGGATACCATCCGCAAGGCAAATGTGGCGGATGGCGAAGCGGGCGGCATCACGCAACATATCGGCGCATATCGCGTTCAACACGGGGAAAACTGGCTCACTTTTCTGGATACACCCGGTCACGAGGCGTTTACTGCCATGCGTGCGCGTGGTGCTAACGGCGCGGATATTGCGATTTTGGTTGTTGCGGCGGATGACGGCGTAATGCCCACCACCCGCGAAGCATTATCCCACGCTCGCGCCGCTAATGTGCCCATTGTGGTTGCCATCACCAAAGTAGATAAATCCAACGCCAATACAGAGCGCGTTAAGCAACAACTCTCAGAGTTGGAACTTGTCCCCGATGATTGGGACGGAGACACGCTCATGGTTCCCATCGCCGCACCCACACGCGGCGGCATCGACGACTTGTTAGAGGCCATTGTATTGGTCTCTGCGGAGCAAAACATCGTCGCTAATCCGCAGGCCGCACCATCCGGTGTCGTCATCGAAGCACGGGTAGAGCGCAATCGCGGCACAGTAGCCACCTTGCTTGTCTTAAATGGGACGCTCCGGCGCGGTGATACCCTCATCGCAGGCACGAGCTATGGCCGTGTTAAGGCCATGTTTGACGAGAAGGGCAACGCCGTAGACGAAGCCGCGCCTTCGACCCCTGTATCTGTGCTTGGTCTTAGCGAGCCGCCTCATCCCGGCGATACCTTCCACAAGGTTGCCAACGACAAGGAAGCCCGTGTATTGGTGGAAGAAAAAATCAATGCACAAAGTTCTCCGGCCACCGTCGCCCCGCAGATGACGCTCGAAGATGTCTTCGCGCAGTTCACCGCCGGGCAAGCCAAGGAACTAAACCTCATCGTCAAGGCCGACGTGCAGGGGTCGTTGGAGCCTGTCGTTAATTCACTCAACGAACTATCCGGCAAGAACAGCGAAGGCATCCGCGTTCGGATTTTACAATCAGACGTTGGTAATGTCAGCGAGAATGACATCATGCTGGCGAGTGCCTCCGATGCGGTTATCCTGGCCTTTAATGTGGATACAGACAACGCGGGTAAGCGCGCCGCAGAAACACATCACGTAGACATCCGCCGCTATACCATCATCTACAAACTGCTGGAAGATGTTGAACTCGCGCTACAGGGAATGTTGGAGCCAGTCTACAAACCCCGCACCATCGGCTCTGCGGAAGTCCGCGCTGTTTTCAATATCTCTAAAGGCGATGTGGCCGGGTGCTATGTGCTGGAAGGCGAAATTCGCCGTAATGCCAAAGCCCGTTTGCTACGCGGCGATAAAGTCATCGTGCAGGAGACATCACTCAGTTCGCTCAAGCGTGTTAAAGATGACGTGCGCGAAGTCCGCGCTGGCTTCGAGTGCGGCATCACTCTGGACAAGTTCGATGCTTTCCAGGAAGGCGACATCATCGAGTGTTTCGTGATGGAACGTGTAAATTAACGCTTCGGCGCACTATTGGGTAAACTTAATGGGCGTTCTCATGCGTGATGAGCGCCCTTTCTTTTATAGCCGATGGTAGCCTTTTGCGTACAGAGAGGGAAGACCCATGAAACTAAAACAGGAACGCATGGCGGAACGCATCCGCATTATCCTCAGCGAGTTACTTCTCCGGGAAGTTAGCGACCCCCGCCTACAGGGTGTCACCATCACCCGCGTTAAAATTGACCCGGAATTGATGTTCGCGGATGTGCATGTCAACGCACTGGGCGAAGAAGACCGTCAGGGGGATGTGCTGGCCGGGCTTAAAAGCGCGAAGGGCTTCCTCCGCCGCGAAGTGGGGCAACGCATTACCACCCGTCACACACCGGATTTACACTTTCATTGGGATTTTGCGCTAGAGCAGGGCGAGAAGATTAATCGCCTGCTGGATAACCTCAACATTCCACCTGTCGGGCCTAATGACGTTATTCCTTTAGGGGATAATCTTGAAGACGACCTCGACGATGACTTAGACGACTACGGAGACTTCAGCGACGATGATTAATGCAACCCATTGGGGGGTGGCAACACAAGCCATCCAATCGGCGCAGACCATCGTGATTGTCACGCACATGCACCCGGATGGCGACGCACTCGGCTCTATGCTGGGCATCGCCAACGCCTTGCGCCACATGGGTAAAACGGTTGATTGCGCCGTGGATGACGGCCTGCCCGGTGTGTTTGCTTTTCTGCCCGGTGCGGAGCAAATACACCCTAAGCTCTACAAAGGCGAATGGGATGTGATGATTTCCACTGATTCCAGCGACGAAGAGCGTACCGGCGCTGTCGGGGCATATGCCCGCGCTCACAGCCGCACCGTCATCAATCTGGATCATCACGCCACCAATACACTCTTTGGCGATATTCACCTCGTCAAGTCAGATGTCAGTTCTGCGGCGGAAGTAGCCTACTATTGGCTTCATCATATGGATGTTCCCCTGAATGCGGAAATTGCCGCGCCTTTGCTCACTGGCCTGGTCACAGATACAATTGGCTTTCGTACCAGCAGTGTTACTGCGGATACACTCGGCGTCGCCCAGGCTTTGATAGGGGCGGGCGCTTCCCTCACGGAGATTACCGAGCGCACGTTAGATAATCGCTCTTATCTTTCGGTAACCCTATGGAAGCACGTCCTCCAATCTGTAGAACTGCACGAAGGCGGCGTGGTTTATGCGGGCATTTCTGCGGCGGATTTTGCTAAGGCTGGCTTGCACGATACCGACGACTTCGGTCTGGTTGGCTTCCTCATCCGTATCTCGGAAGCCATGATTGCCGTACTCATCAAAGAAGTTGAAGAGGGTGTGAACATCAGTATGCGTGCTAAGCCCGGCTATAATGTGGCGCAGGTCGCGCTGGATTTAGGCGGCGGCGGGCATCTGCAAGCGGCTGGCGCGACTGTACCGGGCACAGTTGCGGATGTCAAAGCGCGGGTTATGCCTATGCTGGTGCAAGCCGCCAAAGCGGGAAAGCTGACCATTGTCTGAGGTTTTTGGCTTCCTGAATGTAGACAAACCCTACGGCTTAACCAGTCATGATGTAGTTGGCAAAATCCGACGTGGATTGTCTGTTAAAAAAGTCGGGCACGCTGGCACGCTGGATCCCTTAGCGACAGGTGTTTTAGTCGTGTGCTTAGGCCACGCGACCCGCCTTAGCGAATATGTGATGCACACACAAAAACGTTACACCGCCCATATAATGCTCGGCGCTACCACCACCACCTACGACGCTGAAGGCGAAATTGTCACCCAACACCCCGCCGACCACCTCACACAATCAGATGTTGAGGCCGTTCTCCCCCGCTTTACGGGGGATATTCAGCAGTTGCCCCCCTTATACAGTGCCATCAAAAAGGATGGCAAAAAACTGTATGAACTGGCGCGTGCCGGGCAAACGGTGGATTTACAGCCGCGTGATGTGACCATCCATAGTTTAAGCGTATTAAGCGGGTCTGCGCCGTCTTTTTCGCTGGATGTATCCTGTGGTTCCGGCACATATATTCGTAGTTTGGCGCACGACATCGGCGCGGCGTTGGGCGTAGGGGCTTATCTCACGGATTTACGCCGCACTGCAAGCGGCGCATTTTTCGCTACCGATGCGCTCAACCTGGACTCTCTCCTGACCGATGAAAACTGGCAGACAAATTTAACACCGCCGCATGTCGCTTTATCTCACATCCCCGCGTTATACTTAGATGAGCCGGACGCGGAACACATCCGGCATGGGCGCTCACCACACGCGCTAGCCGCCCCCACGGATGCACAAGCACTTGCCCGCGCCTATGCGCCCAACGGGGATTTTATGGCGATACTGCGTGCCGAAAACGGGAATTGGCGTCCGCATAAAGTCTTTCATCAGGAATAACTGCCCATGAGCCATATCTACGGCCTCTCCAACGTCCATTTAGTGCGCCCCTCTGTGTTGACCATTGGTGTTTTTGATGGTGTGCATCGCGGCCATCAGCACCTAATCCGGCGCTTGGTTGCGGAAGCCCACGCGGAGGACAAGCTCGCTGTCGTAATGACCTTCTTTCCTCATCCAGATAAAGTCCTCAAAGGACTAGAGGGACGTTATTATCTCACCACGCCAGACGCCCGCGCCCAGTACTTGCTCAATCTAGGGGTAGATGTTGTTGTTACACATCCGTTTGATGACGACATTCGCCATATTCCTGCGGTGGAATTTGTGGATTTACTGACTCAGCACCTGAATATCAAAAAACTATGGGTCGGTGCGGATTTTGCGCTCGGCTTTCAGCGCGAAGGGGATATTAACTTTCTCACAACACAGGGGATGCAAAAAGGATTTGCCGTATCTGCGATTGATATGGTCGCCAGTGACGCCATTGATGAAAACATCAGTAGCACCGTCATCCGCGACCTCATCCATGTGGGCGAAGTCGAAAAAGTGCGCGATTTACTAGGCCGTGCCTATAGTGTCTCCGGTGTAGTGATTCATGGCAAAAAGCTAGGCCGCACAATTGGCTTTCCCACCGCCAATATCGCCACTTGGGACGAGCAAATTATCCCCATGAATGGCGTTTATGCCGGGTGGGGGTACTTGGGTGAGGAGCGTTTTATGGCGATGACCAACGTCGGCATTAGCCCCACCTTCGAGTTTAAAGGCGTCACGGTAGAATCCTATCTGCTGGATTTTGACCGTGACATCTACGGTCAGACGCTCACCATCACCTTTGAAAAATTCTTACGACCAGAGGCCAAATACCCGAATTTAGAGGCACTCATCCAGCAGATTAACGCCGACTGCGACGCCGGGCGTGCTTATCTCACCGCGTTAGATGCCGATTAACGCATCGGTACTGCGTTTTTAACCAAATCGTACAGGCGCGGCACTTGCTCACGGATGATGCCCTTGTTAGACACTTTCTCCCAAAAGCCGCCCACGCCGCCATATTCAAACGCCACAATCTCCGGTCTGTGCCATGCTTCCGCGTGGATGTGCCCAAACACCCATGCCAACATCTCCCAGTCGGCATCTGTAAACGGCAGATGATCTATCCGTCGCCCTTTGTACTGGTGATAAAAGCTCTCCGTAATCCCCAAAGACTCCAGCAGGGCAACTTTGGCATCGTCAATCACATCAATCCCCGTCACATGCACTTCCCGGATGTGCTGAACAGGGAGTTGATTCATGTATTCTTTTTCATCCATGCCCATGTGTTCTGCCGCCAGCCGCGCATGGGATACATCCAACAAAAAGCCGCACCCGGTTTCCTCAACCAACCGCGTGATGACTTCCGGTAATTGGCATATCCCCAAAAGCCGCCCGTCACTTCCCGGCACATTCTCGATGATAACCTCTGCGTTGCCGAATCTCGCCTGCAACGCCTTCACGCCCCGTATCGAGTCCGCCAGGACGTGTTCAATGTGTTCCGGCGTAGTGCTTTCCGCCGGGATTTCCGGGTAATCACTGCGTAACGTGCCGAAGTGGGCGTTCACGAAAGGCGTGTTCGTTTTTGCCCGTAAATCCGCGATCATATCAAAGTCGGCAGGCGCGTTACTTTCGCTGTTCATAACAGCGTCGCGCCCCAACATCAACGGAAAGTGCATGTAGGTTGTTCGTCCCGCCAACGCTTGCACCAGGTGCGGCCATGCCGGGCATTTAAATACATCCACCTGGATTTCTCCGGCGTCCACCAGTTCGGCGGCTGGCACAGAATAGTTAATTGATACCTGCATCAAGGCTCCTTGTACGTCTACTTGTCTTTATCGTGCAAGCGATAGCCCACACGCTTCAGGAAGTTCTCGTTACTGCGCCAGTCCTTCAGCACCTTAACGTGTAAATCAAGGAATATCTTTGTGCCCACAACGTCCATCAGTTCCTTACGCGCATAAGTGCCGATGCGCTTAATCATCGCGCCCCCCTTGCCGACGATAATCCCTTTCTGCGATTCACGCTCGACATAGATAATCGCGTTGACATACGTCAGGTTGTCGGTGCGCTCTTTGTATTCTTCAATTCCAATTGCCACAGCATATGGGATTTCTTGCGCGGTATTTTCAATCACCCCTTCGCGGATGACTTCCGCCGCGATGAAGCGCATATTCACTTCGCTCACTTGGTCAATCGGGTAATAGCGCGGGCCAAGCGGCAATTGTTGGATGAGGTAATCCATCAGGGCATCCACGCCATCACCATTTTTTGCGCTGATGCTCACCGCCTGCTGATGCTCAATCAGTCCCATGTGCGCCGCGATGAATTCCGCATTGGGGCTAAGGTCGGATTTGTTCAACGCCAGCACAACCGGCGTATCACCTTTGAGTTTTGCCAGCCGTTCCGCGATACCCAGTTCCACATCTTGCGGCGGGGCAGTGGAATCCATCACCCACAAAATGACATCCGCATCGCGGATGGCTTCCTCCGCCACGCTGACCATATATTGCCCCAGCTTGTTATGCGGGTTATGCAATCCCGGCGTATCCACCAAAATTGCCTGTGCCTCTGGCCGCGTATATATGCCCAATTGCCGCTTGCGTGTCGTTTGCGGTTTGTTCGTCACAATCGCTATCTTCTGGCCGATGATGCGGTTAATCAATGTGGATTTGCCCGCATTAGGCCGCCCGACGACAGCAATCACACCGGAACGATGATCTTCCGGCCAATCTTCATTAAAAATATCTGTTGGGTTATCCATTGGCGCTCTTTACTTGGTGGGATTCAGCAGACCGTAGCGGTGATAATCCCGTATCGCCGCTACGTTAACATGGGTGGATGAAGGGGTTAGAAGCAGGCTTAATGGCTGGCCGTTGGGCTGGTGTGTGTGTCTGCTTCCCGCGTATCAACTTGGTGGGCTTCGGGCTGGTCTTCGTGCGGGTCATCGTGTAATGCTTGCCCCATCGTTGCCGGTGTGCTGTAAAACCCTTCCGTCACACTAGGGAATTCCTCCCACGGGCGCACAATCCCTGCCCATGTGATTCCGCCTACGAGTATCAATGCAACGCCAATGGCGAATAGCACGCCCATCAGGTTGCCGTCGGCCTCACCCTGGATAACGCCGATAGCGCCCACCAGGATCAACAACGTCACGCCTGCCCCCGCCACAAATGCAAATGTCACGGAAAGCGCGTTACGCTCGTTAATATCGCGTGATACCATCGGCCCATCTTCCGGGTGATGATGTTCGTCATGATGTACTTCTGTTGAAAGTTCAGTCCCAGCCATAGCGTGCTTGCCTTTTTCTTGTGTGTTGGGTTGCCTAAATATCCTTGATTCTGCCCTGTTACTGCGGGATAGTCAAGGTAAACCCGCCCGTGCAGATGAGCCTAAAGTTCCTTCGTGCGATAATGTACAATAGGTGACAAAAATAACAAAGACGTTCTTGCAATGCCTTTGTACAATAGAGATATGTTTCGTTTAACAACTAACAACCCTCTAAGGAGATTAACTGCATGAAAACCCCAATTCGCGTAGCAGTAACCGGTGGCGCCGGGCAGATTGCGTATAGCCTGCTGTTCCGCATCGGCAATGGCGAAGTCTTCGGCCCAGACCAACCGGTCATTCTGCAAGTCCTGGAAGTGCCGGAAGCGATGCAATTCCTGGAAGGTGTCGTGATGGAACTTGACGACGCCGCGCAGACTCTCGTACACGCCATCGAAGCCACCGACGACCCCAACAAAGCCTTTGCAGGCGCTAATTGGGCAATTCTTGTCGGCGGCAAGCCCCGCACGGCGGGCATGGAACGTGCCGACCTCATCGCCGCCAATGGCGCGATTTTTGTGGATCAAGGCAAGGCCATCAACAACAACGCCGCCGATGACATCCGCGTGGTAGTCGTCGCCAACCCCTGCAACTCCAACGCGCTTGTCGCGAAGGCCAACGCGCCGGATGTTCCCGCCAATCGTTGGTTCGCCATGACGCGCCTCGACGAAAATCGCGCCAAAGCACAGATGGCGAAGCGTGCAGGTGTCACCTTTGCGGAAGTGACCAATGTCGGCATTTTTGGCAATCACAGCGCCGCCCAATTCCCGAGCTTTGAACATGCCAAGATTAGCGGCAAACCTGCGCTGGATGTCATCCCCGACCGCGCATGGTTTGAGGGCGATTTTATGGTTGTTAACCAACAACGCGGCAAGGCCATCATCGACGCACGCGGCAAAAGCTCTGCCGCCAGTGCCGCCAATGCCGCCCTGGATACTGTCCGTAGTTTGATTACCCCCACCCCCGACGGTGACTGGTTCAGCGCCGCCGTTTTTGCGGAAGGCAACAGCTACGGCGTCGCGCAAGACCTCATCTTTAGCTTCCCGCTTCGCTCCGACGGCAAAGACTGGTCTTATGTGGAAGGGCTGGAAATCAGCGATTACGCACGCGGCAAAATCCAGGCCAATGAAGACGAACTACTGGAAGAACGCGAAGCCATCAAGCATCTGCTTTAGACTTCTGCGTATGTAGAGCATAGGGCAGGGGGATAGACTCGCCCCCTGCCACCCTTGTATAATATGAAGCATGACAGAAAAAATCCCCATTACCATACTCACAGGGTTTTTAGGCGCAGGCAAAACAACCCTGCTAAACCACATCATCCATGCGGAACATGGCCGCCGTGTTGCGGTGTTGGTCAATGACTTCGGCGCGATTAACATAGATAGCCAACTGGTGCTGGATGTTCAGGAAGATATGATAAGCCTCTCCAACGGGTGCATTTGTTGTACCATTCGCGGCGATTTTGTCGCCGCCGTTCAGCAGGTCATCACCCGTCCGGATAAACCCGATTACATCGTTGTAGAGGCCTCCGGTGTTGCAGACCCCATCGACATCGGCTTGACGTTTAAATCCATGCCGCAAGTGATGATTGATAGCATCCTCGCCGTTATTGATGCCGAGCAAATCCAATCACTAGGCCGCGAATACGCCGTCTTAGCCATGAACCAAATCGGCGTTGCGGATATTGTCATCCTCAACAAAGTGGATCTTGTCAGCGTGGATGAACTACAGCGCGTCCGTGACTACATCCACAAAATTACCAAATCAGCCCGCATCTTCGAGACAGCCTATGCCGCCGTCCCGCTAGAGCTTATCCTCAATGT
>DAIMZF010000114.1:0-10859 GCA_036734085.1 Aggregatilineales bacterium | reverse complement strand
CCCAAACCAAGAAGACGTAGCTTCCCACCACTCGCTAATATCATCACGTTCGCCCTGCCATTTGTCGCCTGTGGGCTGTGCGTTGTGTTTTCTAACTTTGTCGCAATCCTCATCTTTATGGCACTGTTGATCTTCTACGTCTTTTTTATGTTTGGCGGCGGCAACGTTGGCGGTGCTTTGCTGGGCGTACAGGTCAATACACTTTCGACGTTCGAGCGCCGACGCCAGCGCGACAGGCTGATGAGCATTACGCCGATTGGCAAAATAGGCACAGGCTGGCTATTGCTCTATATCGCCTATCGCCGTTCGGGAACAACACGCACGATTATTAGTTCCATCCGGGATATTTTGGCTATCGCCTTTTACTTCTGGCTGGTGATTGCTGTATTCACCGTGCCGACGGCGCTCATCTGGCGCGATGATGTGACATTAACGTTGTTGGGACTGCTCATCACTGTACTGATATTTATGTTTGCTATCTACTTCGACTCGGTGCAGTCTACGGTGATGGGCGGGCTGGTGGGGATGGGCATGGCTGGCGAAAAAACCGAGCGTAGCGTCGCGTTGGTGATGTTTATCGGGGCATTCTTCGTCATGCAGATGGTGTTATACATCAGTGCCGGTTTTGTCATACAAATCATCTACTTCATCCTGCCGGATGGTGTCTTTTTATCACAAGTGGCGTTGAGTAGTGGTTTAGTATCGCTTATCGTCCTGCGTGATATTGTCATACGGCTCATCATGCGCCGCATTGCGCGGATATATGATGAAGACTGGGAGGACTTAAGCGCGTTGGTCAAGCTATAGGTCTATAGACCGCGCCTGCGTTGAGGGATATAATGACAAGAGGAAACAACGTCATAAGTTAACACGTTTGGAGTAATATTGTGACAGATTTAATCGAGCTAGGCGACATCTCCGTTAGCGGTGATGCCGACTGGCAACCAGACCCCAACCACCCCCGCCGCCGTCCCCCGTGGATCCGCGTGAAAGCACCAAGCGGCGAGACTTACGAAGAAGTCCGCAAGTTAATGCGGAGCAAAACCTTACACACCGTCTGCGAAGAAGCCCAATGCCCGAACATCGGGGAATGCTGGGGACGCGGAACGGCTACATTTTTGATGATGGGCGATACCTGCACACGCTCCTGTGGCTTTTGCGACATCAAAACCGGGCGTCCTTCCCCGTTGGATTGGGCGGAACCGAACCGTGTTGCGGAATCCGTGCGGGCGATGAACCTACGCCATGTCGTGATTACCAGCGTCAACCGGGACGAACGCGCCGACGGTGGCGCACCTATCTTTGCGATGGTGATTAAGCGCATCCGCCAATTACAGCCCGGATGCAGTATTGAAGTCCTCATCCCGGATTTTAAAGGGGATGAAGCCGCGTTAAAAATCGTCATGGATGCTCAACCAGAAATCCTGAACCACAATGTTGAAACTGTGCCGCGCTTGTTCAAGAAGGTTCAGCCACAGGATAACTACGAGTGGGCGCTGACCACACTTCGCAACGCAAAACACATGGATTCGCTGGTATTAACCAAAAGCGGAATCATGGTCGGCTTGGGCGAGACATTCGATGAAGTGGTAGAGGTCATGCAGGATTTAGCCGAAGTCGGCGTGGACATCCTGACGATTGGGCAATATCTGCAACCCAGTAAAAAACACCTGCCGATTGAGCGTTACTACACGCCGGAAGAATTCGACAAGTTTAAAGCACTGGGCATGGAGATGGGCTATAAGTGGGTGGAAAGCGGCCCCCTTGTCCGCAGTAGTTACCGCGCAGACCGGCAAGTGCGCGAGCTATCCAAGCTCAACTTTATTCATCTGCACCAGGAACGCGCCGCAACAGGCGATTAAGTTTTAGTCCTGAAAAAACGCTGTAGAGGTGCGATAATCTGCACCTCTACAGCCTCCACATTAAATTTTTATTTGACACAAAAAGGATTTTACAAGCATGGAAAATTTATTTGATTTAAGCGGCAAAGTTGCCATTATCACCGGTTCCTCACGCGGAATCGGACTCGCTATCGCGGAGCGTTATGCCCAACACGGCGCAAAAGTTGTCATTTCCAGCCGTAAACAAGATGCGCTTGATGAAGTTGCCACCCAAATGCGCGAAAAAGGCTTTGATGTTCTGCCAGTGGCCGCCCATAATGGAGATAAAACCGCGCTTCAGGCGTTGGTAGATGCCGCCATCCAGCATTACGGCGGGGTGGACATTCTAGTGAATAATGCCGCGACAAACCCGCACTTCGGCACGATGCTGGAGAGTGAAGACAGCATGTGGCAAAAGACCATTGAAGTTAACATTATGGGCAACTTCTGGCTGTCTGCGGCGGCGGTCAAGGCGATGAAGCGGCGCGGCGGCGGCAAAATTGTAAACATCGCCAGCGTTAACGGTTTAAGGCCGGGTAGCTTCCAGGGGATTTACAGCATGACGAAGGCCGCCGTCATCAGCATGACCAAAACGCTGGCGATGGAACTCGCCGCCGATAACGTTCAAGTGAACGCCATCGCACCTGGCCTCATTAAGACCTATTTTGCCCAAGCCATCTGGAGTAATGACGATATGGTGGAAGGGGTTAAAAACCGTACACCGATGAATCGAGTCGGTGAGCCGGATGAAATCGCGGGGATGGCGGTTTATCTGGCCTCTGCCGCGTCCAGCTTTGCCACAGGTCAGGTGTATGTGGTTGATGGCGGCATCACCATCCCGATGTTATAGTGCTTGCAGGTTGTTGATGACCCATGCGTTATATCGCGCTAGCAATTCCAGCGTCTTAGCGCCCGGTGTGCCAGTGCCCAGTGTGTGTCCGTCAATCGCCACGACGGGCACAATGCCCCGACTGCTACTGGTGATAAACGCCTCCTGCAAGCGCGGCACATCCGCAACCTGCACCGCCTGTTTGACAACAGGTAAAACGCCCGGCGCGACCTCAAAGACGATGCTCTGCGCGATTCCGGCAAGCACACCCGCGCCTGCTGTGCGGAGTTCATCGTCCAACACCGCGTAGAAGTTCGCGCCGAGTCCTTCCATCAAGTGCCCCTCACCATCCAGCAGAATTGCGTCGTAAATATCTGGCGGCATAGCCTCCGCGATAGTACGACGTTGGTGCATCCAGTCGGTTGTTTTAGCGGCGGCTTCGTGGCGGGCGCTATCCGGCACGGTGATAACGCGCACCCCTTGCGCCAGAAATTGTGGCGTGAGGGGCGTAAATGGCTCTACGGATAAAATCAGATAGCTGGCATCCTGCGGGACAGTCACACGGAAGCGCACATCACCATAGCCCGCCTCCGTGATGAGTTGCCGTAACGACTTTTTAAGCAGTTCACGGTCTAGGGTTAGCGCGATACCCACCCGCCGCGCGGAGTCTTCCATGCGGTCAAGGTGGGCATCTAGTTTAAGGGTCTGGTAAGTGTTGAACGTGTTAGCAACGGTATAAACGCCATCTTTCGGCTCGAATGTCGCCGCCTGTGCAAGCGACTCCGCGCTGTAGTCGGCGGGATGAAGTTCTGTGCCGCGTAGAATACGAATAAGACAGGGCATTTAATCCACCATAGAGAGCGCGTATTGTTCCGCTAGTTCATCCAGTACCGTTGCGAATTCCGCCAATGCTTCCGTCGTGAATAGCACAAAGCGTACTTGTTGGAGCGCATGGTCTTGTGTTTGCAAAAAGTCGATAGTTGTTTCCAGTGCGATGTGCGCGGCCTTGCTCATGGGGTAGCCATAAATACCGGTGCTTATGGCGGGGAAGGCAAGGCTTGTCAGGCCATTTTCTGCGGCGACTTCCAGACTACGGCGGTAGGCACTGGCAAGCAGTTTAGGCACTTCGGGATTATCGTGCTGATAAATCGGCCCGACAGTGTGGATGATGTATTGCGCCTTCAAGCGATAGCCTCCGCTCAATTTCGCCTCTCCCGTGCGACATCCGCCCAGTGTGCGCGTTTCCGCTAGCAATTCCGGGCCTGCCGCACGATGGATTGCACCATCAACGCCGCCCCCGCCCATCAAGGAGCTATTGGCGGCATTGACGATAGCATCGGTTGCTTCCTGTACAATGTCACCCTGCACCAAAGATAAAATGGTTTGCTGAACTTGTAAGTGACGGGTTTGCGGCTCTGGTGTTTGTTGATAGCGCGGCTTGCGGTTGACCATAATCATTAACTGGCTCAATATTTTAAGACTCCGTTATGAGTATCCACATTATGTTAAAGATTGTCAACTTTATACATGCCTTGTCAAGGGTAACCGCCGTTTAAAACTATCCCCAAACCTTTAACAATTCAACTTCAAAAACAAGTGTGGCATTGGCCGGAATCACGCCGGGAACACCCCGCGCACCATAACCAAGTTCTGATGGGATATAAAATGTAAACTTAGACCCTTCCGGCATCAACTGTACCCCTTCCGACCAGCCCGCAATCACTTGATTTAAGAAGAAGGTTAACGGTTCGCCCCTATCGTAGGAGCTATCAAACACTGTGCCATCAATCAACATCCCCTTGTAGTGAACCTCAACTTCGGCATCACTGCTGGTGGGCTTTGCGCCTTCGGCGTCGCGGTCAATTTTGTATTGCAATCCGCTAGATGTGACAACAACACCTGGCTTACTGGCGTTATCTTGTAAAAATTGTTGTTGGGCGCTCATGTGGCGAAATCCTTTACTGGTTTATCCAATGCTATAATGCGATTGCACAGTATAATTTACCTGCAACTTTAGCCATTTAAACAGGTGGAATATATGATCACCGAGCGGTTAGCCCAAGCGATTGAGTATCGGCAAGCGCAATTATTTGATGAAGCCCATGCTATTTTAATCGACCTTTACACAGCACATCCATTAAACCCACAGGTGAACTATCAACTGGCATGGCTCCACGACGCGCAAGGTAAAGAGCGCGAGGCTGTGCCTTTTTATGTCGCCGCTATCCAGAATGGGTTGATGGGCGATGACTTAAAAGGCGCGTTATTGGGGCTAGGAAGTACCTATCGCTGTATTGGAGCGTATGATAAAGCCATTGACACCTTGCGCAATGGCATGAAGCAGTTCCCCGATGCGGGTCAATTCCCCGTATTTTTGGCGATGGCCTTGTACAACGTCGGCCAACATGCCGAAGCGATGGCTTTATTGCTCCGAACTTTAGCACATACCAGCATGGATGCCGGAATTCAGCGTTATCAAAACGCAATCTTGTTTTACCATGACAAGCTCGATGAGCGTTGGGACTAAAGCAGATTGATTATGCAAAATACATGGGCAGTTTATGGGCACGACTGGGCGGTAACTTATCTGCAAAAAGGCATGTTGAACAACCGCGTGCGCCATGCATACCTTATCACGGGTGCGCCGAATGTCGGTAAAAGTGCGCTCGCGGAATCTTTTGCAATGGCGCTCAATTGCCAGGAGGCGGACATGATGGCGCGTCCGTGCGGTATCTGCCGGGACTGTAAAAAAATTCTCAGTGGCAACCATAGCGACGTGCTGTATGCAGAGGCAGATGCTACTACGGGCGCACTCAAGATTGAGGCCGTGCGAACGATAAGCTCACGCATCGCCATGAAGCCCTATGAAGGCCGCTACCGTATCGCCATCTTCCCACATTTCGACCGCGCCCAACCGCGCACCCAAGACGCTCTGCTGAAAACGTTGGAAGAACCCCCGCCCCACGCGGTTTTAATCCTGCTGGCGGCATCGTTAGAGTCAGTTTTGAGTACCATTATCAGCCGGAGTCAGGTGATTCAACTTCGGCCTGTACCCGCGCACTACATCCGCACTATTTTAACCGAGCGCTACCACATCAACGCGGACGATGCCGCATTGTTAGCCCGTATCAGTGGCGGGCGTATCGGCTGGGCGTTGGAGGCCATCCGCACGCCGGAATTGCTCGCCCAACGTGAGGCTGATTTAGACCTGCTGGACGACGCACTCCGCGCTGACCGTAGCGGGCGTTTTGCACTGGCGGATAAACTCAGCCGGGATAAAAGCGCCCTTGCGCCTTTGTTCGAGCTATGGCTAACGTACTGGCGCGATGTTCTGCTGTACTTAGAAGGCGATGCCGAACGAGTATGTAACATCGACCGCCGCCCCCACATTGAGCGCATGGCCTATGACGTTACGGCGGAAGCGGCACTCCGCGCCATCCGTGCCACACAGACCGCGCTCAATCATCTGACGTACAACCTTAATCTGCGTCTGGCGTTGGAAGTGATGTTCCTGGATTTTCCCGGCTTACGGCGCTAACTATCAGGCGTTCCGGCGGCATTATGCGCGGCGCGGATAGGCTGTGGCAGGCGGTATTTGGTTGTGCAGGCGATGGTTAACAGCCGTGCAGACTCTATATCACACAAATGGCCGGGTGAAATGTAGACGGGCTTTACATTCCGGCGTGTACGCAACACGACTCCCAGTTGCTCGCCTTTGTGTGTTAGAAGGCTGTACTCCCCCGCTTCACTTCCGGGCGGGTCGTAATTTCCGACCAAGTGCGTCTTACCACAGCCAATCGTCGGCGCGTCCAGCCATAGCCCTATGTGCGCCGCAATCCCCAATCGGCGCGGATGGATGCGCCCCATACCATCAAACATATACACATCTGGCGTGTGTTGAAGTTGCGCGAAGGCCTGCAATAACACCGGCCCCTCACGGAAGCTGAGCAGGCCGGGAATGTACGGGAACGGGGTCGGTTGACTGGCGGTGACAGTCTCGATGATTTCCAGCGAAGGAAAGCGCATCACGACAACGGCGGCACGCGAGACATAATCACGCACGCTGACATCCACCCCCGCGATGAGTTCAACTGCCGCTAAATCTATCGGCGTATCGTGTATCACCTGTGCGGCTAACTCGTTTTGCAGAGCGATAGCCGCCTGCGGGGTTAAATCCCATTGATGCAGATTATCACGCATTACAAGCATCATCCTCCCGGCGCGGGGATAGTTAGCTGTTGCCCCACCGACAACTGATTCGGATTGCTCAGGTTATTACGGCTGACAATCGCGTTCACCGTGACGCCATAGCGCCGGGCAATTGCGCCCAGTGTATCGCCAGATTGCACGATGTGTACTGTCTCCAACCCGGCGCTGATGCCGCCGTCTTCAACGTCTGTCTGTCCACTGGCAGGCGGGATGGGCGTCGGCGTGCGGTTGCAATCCGGCAGGGTAATCTCCTGTCCGGGTCGGATAACGTTCGGGTTGATGTTGGGATTCGCCTGCTGGATGGCGGAGACCGTTGTGTTGTTGTTCAACGCGATGCGGAACAATGTATCACCCGTGCGTACCGTATAAATACAGGCTTCATCCGGCGGTTGATCCGGGAAGAAAGCGTCTGTCGGTGTCACCAGGCCGGAAGGCGTACTGGTCGCGCTGATGCCGTCATCGGATGTCACGGCTTGCTCTGCGGCGGCGGTAGGTGTCACGATCGCGCTCTGTCCACTCAACGGTGAGCCAGGCGTGATGACAGGCTGTTGCACAAAGGGCGTGCTGGTGACCAGCATGACGGGGTCTACTGCACTTTGCGGCGTGCCTGTCGGGATGGGTGTCGCAGTCAACAGCACAATTTCCGGCAGAGGCGTTGACGTAACCGCAGGCGTATTCGTCACAGGGATAACGACTGGGGTCGGCGTTGAACTAGGCGGCGGAAGGGGCGTATTTTCTTCCTGAACTTCTTCCTCATCCACTGAAAAATCGCCAAGTCCGAAGTCTTCATCATCGTCTATGGTTTCTTCGTCTATGTCCGGCTGATCTGTTTGTTCGGGTTCTTCTTCCGGGTCTGTCGGCGCGATAGGCGTGTTAATAATCACCATGATTTCATCCGGGTCGGGCGTATCCGTTGGTGCTTCTAAGGGGATGAAGCCCGCGCCCGGTTGTGCCTCTGCAACCACTTCAACGGGTGGGCTTGCTTGCTTTAAGCATCCCGTCAAAACAATTAACAGTACCGGAAGCACACTTATGAGACGTTTTAACGCCATGTTTTCCCCTTTGGTCTTTACGATCTACAATCCCTTTGAGGATACATCTAATCCGGCAGTTTGGCAAAGTTACGGTACGATGTTTGATTTCTGTTTTTGTGGTATGCTAGGTTCAGTTTTTACATCACAAAGAAAGGGGTTGTTGCGTGTCCGTAGACGATAAACCGCGTGTGCTGGTTGTAGACGACGATACGGCCTTGCAACGCTTGGTCGTGACGCTGTTAAGCCGCGCTAACATGGCACCACTCACCGCCGAATCCGCCGCAGAAGCCGCGCAAGTTCTGAAGACCGCACAACAACAGAACAATCTGCCGCGTGTACTCATCCTGGATATGATGCTCCCCGACATTAGCGGATTGGAATTCCTGAAGCAATTACGGGAACAGGACACTTTTAAACATATCCCCGTTATCATCCTCTCTGCTTTAGCAGACCCAGATAAAATCCGGCAGGGGTTAGACGCAGGCGCTGACCGCTACCTGACCAAGCCGTATCTTGCCAATAACCTCATCACCACTGTGCAGGAATTACTCCATAGCGGGCGCGAGAGCGACCAGTAACCACCGGAGCAACTAGCCATGACTGACGCCGAACTCACCATTTTAAGCCTGATAGCAGAGGGGCCGCGCTACGGCCACGAAGTCCAACGTGCCATTGATGAACGTGGCCTGCGGGAATGGGTAACCGTTGGGTTTTCGTCAGTCTATTACATCCTTAATCGGCTGGAAGCTCAAAACCTGCTTCAAGGGGAATTGCAGTCAAGCGGGCGCACACCGTCGCGCAAGGTCTATAGCATCACGGAATCCGGACGTGGGGTGTTGCAGACTGCCATCAGTGAATTATTGCGTCAGCCGCGTTCTTTGGGCGCGGGGTTCGAGCTAGGTCTGGCTAATTTATTCGTGCTTAAGCCCGTGCAGGTGTACCGGGTGATGTCTCAGCATCGGTCAGAGCTAGCCCAACGGCTGGACGCTGTAGAAGCATCCTGGGCAAGACAACAAGCAGAAGGGGGTTCGCCCGTTCATATCGTCGCGCTGTTTACACACAGCATCGCCCTCATGCGTGCTGAGCTAACATGGATGGATGATTTTTTGACGGAATGGAAGCAACATTACCCCGCCGTCATTAAGGATGAAACACTCCCCGCCCGGCACGAAGCCGCAGGGAACGCCACCCATCATCATGTCGTCACCACGCCGCCGGACAAGATGATTCAACGTCTAAAGCGCCTACCCCCCACAGAACCGGAGGAATAAGCTCGTAGAGTCGCACATCCGCACAATCATAGACTAGACGCACGCGGAAGCCCGCCCACCTCAGCGCATCCAGCCACGCTCCATCGTCCGCGCTGGCAGGCGCAAGCAGATAGCGCGGGGCGGCATCCGGGTTCAGGCGGGCGTCGGTGGCCTGTGTGGAGGCATCCGGGTAATATACACGACGTTTGTCCGTCCACGCGCCCATATAATAGCCCATCTCATGACCCAACCAATGATCATAAACAATCGTGCCCAATGGCCGCGCATTGAGCCAAGCCGCTACATGCAAAAGCGCATCCTCCTGCGCCGGACGGAACACATCAGCACGCGGGTTATGCTGGCCTGACACAGCGAATAGCACGATGATTAAGGCCGACACATATTGCACACGGCGGCTTGCCTGCTGTCCTGAAGTCATCAGGCTGTGGGCGGCCAGCAAGACCAACGGAACAATCAACGGCAACAGATAACGGTCAAATGTGGGCACTGCCAGGATGATATGTGCGGCGACATACCCGATACACCACAAAACCATCGCTCCGCGCCATATTTGGGTTTTATCCCGCCGATATATCCCAAATATCCCAAGTAACCCCAAAGTCAGCGTCAACATGGGCACACCCAACAGCACCCGCCCGTGCTGTATCCACGCTAGCAGGCGGTGTCCCCAGCTAGCAGGCGGCATCCACGCCGCGCCCTGATTGATGTTCGTCGCGCCCAGTGTGAACAGGCTCATCTCCGGGCGGATGGCGTCCCATAAAAAGAGAAACATCAGCACGATGCTGAACGGGAATAGCGCCACAACCGCACGGCCACGAAGATGAAACAAAATCAACGGCGCATAAAAAATCCCCTGTGGCTTGGCGCAGATGCTCAACGCCAGCAGAGCGCCCGCCCACCCCGCCTGCCCATAGGCCGCCGCGACCCACGCGGCAAGCATCAGCGTTAGCATGAGCATATCTGTAAAGGCGGAAGCACTATAGGCGATGCCATAGGGCGCAACCGCTAGCAACAACGCCCCTAATAACGCGGCGCGGCGGTCTGTATACATCCGCACAGCCAGCGTGTAGATGAGCGCCAGTGCCAGTATGCCCGCGTAGACATTGGGTAGCTTGGCGGCGAACTCGCCAGCGCGGAGGGGAACATCAATTACATTTTGTGGGGTGATACGGGCGGCGAACAAATGTTGAGCCAGTGCGTTAGCGTACAAGCTCAACGGCGGCTTATCCACCGGGCCATCCAGCATCCACGCGCCGAACACGGCGGCATTGCGCCCGTAGGTGCTATACAGCGCCTCATCGGGATGAAAGCGCACATCGGCGGCGGCAGACTGTAGGCGCAGGCCAGCCCCCAATAGCATAATCACCAGAATAAGTGCGTAGGTTGGGCGTGTCTTCACATCGTTCATCATAGGGCGCTATAATATCTCACGATAGCGAAGGACTAAAGAGACAACGATGA
This sequence comes from Aggregatilineales bacterium, assembly GCA_036734085.1. GTDB lineage: Bacteria > Chloroflexota > Anaerolineae > Aggregatilineales > Phototrophicaceae > J038. The sequence goes on along the minus strand of DAIMZF010000114.1, from coordinate 175 downwards.
AATTCTCCAACATTCAGGGTATTGTGCTAGACATGGACGGCGTGCTGTGGCGTGGGAATAATCCCTTGCCCGGCTTACCAGAGCTTTTCGACTGGCTGGACGAGAGCGCCACCCCTTATGCGTTAGCCACCAACAATAGCGGAAAAACGCCGGATGACTATGTGCAGAAGCTAGC
>DAIMZF010000113.1:0-10947 GCA_036734085.1 Aggregatilineales bacterium | reverse complement strand
CGTATACTTCAAGGCGTTGTTCACAAGATTAGCCAATGCCTCGCGTAATTGTGCGAAATCGCCATGTGCGGTGATGTCGCCTGCGTCCATATCTGTGGTTAAAACGATGTTCTTTTGGGCGGCCTGCGCCTGATACGCCGCCGTGACCTCTGCGACCATATCACACATATCCACCGGATGCATGGACATTTCACCGCGCATTTTCTCCAAAGACATAATATCGGAGATAATCGCGGCCATGCGTTCGTTCTGCTGGCGTATGGCCTGGATGAAGTCCTGATGTTCCACACTGAGCATATGTGAATCCAGCTTGATAAGCTCCAGATAGCCTTCGATGTTGTTAACAGGCGTGCGTAAATCGTGAGAGGCCAGCCGGAGCATATCCGTTTTAAAATGTTCAAGGGCGGTCACTTGCTCGTAAAGCACCCGTAATTCTGCTAATTGGCGTTGGGTGGTCGTGTATAAATTGGCGTTTTCGATGGCTGTTGCGATGCGTGCGGCCAGCAAGCACACAAACTCGAAGGCTTCCGGCGCGAACGATTCTTCACGCGATGTTTCCAGGTTTAGCACCCCGACAAGCTCATCGCGGCTGATGAGTGGAAACGCCATCAACGAGCGTGTTTCTGGAATATCCACATAATAATCGGGGTCACTCGTCACATTTTTGATGAGTTCCGGCTCTCTGGTGCGGACGACGCGCCCAACGATGCCCACCTCCACAGGGAAGCGTTCTCCCACGATATGACGCGGATAATTGCCCACCACTTGCAGAATGCGCTGTTTATCATCTTCCACCAGGCTAATAAAGCCAGAGTCGGCCTCACTCACACGCATGGCGAACATCAGCGCATTTTGCACGACATTATCCGCGTTTAACGTGCTGGAAATATGCGCGTCAATCTCCCGCAGGATGGCAAGTTCAGTCATGCGGCGGTCGGACATCATTTGTGCTTCCTTACGCACAGTGATGTCATAAAGTTGGATGAGTTGCGCGGCAGACCTGCCGCCCGAAGACCGCATATGAAACAAATTAATCGACACATACGCCCCGTCCGCCCGGCGGCCCATCCGTGCTTCGCGTTCGCGCTTGGGGGTCTGCAAATGGCGGATTTGTTCGTAGGCGGCTAACACGTCTGGATGCTCCCGCCAGAAGGTACGCATGGGTTGGCCTAATACCTTGCTCGTCTGCGTCTGGAAGAAGACCAAAGCCCCCATGTTTACGTCGATAACGCGATCTTCGTTATCCACAATGATGATGCTATCCGTCATGCTATCCACCACGCCATCGCGGGCGATGATGGGCATATTCAACCCTTGATACCGCACCAGCACATAAGCGACGATGCTGGCAGTCAGCGTAAAAGACACAGGCGTTAAATCCAGCCCAGTAATAGGCGTGGTGCGCGTAATGAATAATGCGTTGCCCACCCAGGGGATAAAGTTGCTAAGGACAATGAGGAAGGCCTGCTGTTGCTGGATGCGAATCGCAGTCGCGGTCAGGCGAAAGACGATGGTTAGCGCGTAGGTCATCAGCACATAAGCGTATAACGCATTGATCCAGAACAACGGCCCGTAGACCGCATCCCGTACTTCTATCCCACTAATGACCACATAATTCACCTCACGCCAGTGCAGTTTGTGCCATTCATTGGTGAACACACTGAGCAGTAAGATAAGGCTGGGCACATACAGCAGGGTAACATTCCGGCGAAAGCGAGGATGATAGGTATTTAATTGGGGGATTTCTTCCGTGTAGAGTGCGATGAATAACAACCAGGTCGGCGTGATGCCAACAATGCCAAGATACGACAATTTGCCGAGCGTGGTATCCAGTACCGGGTTACCGACGACGCTTAACTGCAACGCATAAAACAATGCCCAGATAAACACAAAAAACACGAACACCGTATAAGCCCGGCCTGGTGGTGTGCGCCGTTGACGCCAACCCACGCCGACCAAGCCCAACGCCACAAGCGCGGTTATCGTCATCACACCTGTATAAAATACGTGTCCGGTCATCGTTGTTGTTGTGCCTTAACAACTTTAAAACTTAACCTATGATATGCCAAAAACGCTTAATCGAAAACAGGTCGCTATGATGGACAAGTAGTTGTTTGCTTAGAACGCCTGTGATAGACTCGTGATATGACGGCCTGCGGTATTTGTTGAATAAGGGAAAACCATTTGTCCGAAAAAGACGCCAGAGAAAAAGCAAAAGCCTTATATCTTAAATGGCGTCCGTTGAGCTTTGAGGATGTCATCGGGCAAGACCACATCACACGGACGTTACGCAATTCGCTCAAGGCGGGGCGCATCCGTCATGCGTACCTGTTCAGCGGGCCGCGTGGCACAGGCAAGACCACCACCGCCCGTCTGTTGGCGAAAGCGGTGAATTGCACCCATCCCGACCCAGCACAACACCCGTGTAATACGTGCCCGCAGTGCATCGGCATGAATGATGGCCGCTACCTTGACCTGATAGAGATTGACGCCGCCACCCATACAGGCGTGGATGATGTGCGCGACCTGCGCGACAAAATCGCGTTTTCTCCCGGTGAGGGGCGTTACAAAGTATATATTATTGACGAAGTTCACCGTTTCACCGGGAACGCCTTCGACGCTCTGCTGAAAACACTGGAAGAACCCCCCGCCCACGCGATTTTTGTGCTGGCGACCACCGAGCTTGACAAAGTGCCAAGCACGATTAAAAGCCGTTGCTTGCAGTTTGAATTCCGGCGGGTATCCCTGAATGATGTGGCTGACCGACTAGGACTCATCGCAGAAAATGAAGGGCTACAAGTAGAACGGGGCGCGTTAGAGGTCATCGCCCGGCAAGGCACAGGGAGCGTGCGCGATAGCATCAGCTTGCTTGACCAGATTGTGAGCGACCCGGAAGAGGTCATCACGCTGACGATGGTTCAGCGTATTTTAGGCACGGCCAACAACCGCGCCGTACGTGATCTTGTGGCCGCCTTCCTGCTGGAAGATACCGCGCAAGGCTTGCACGCCATCAATGATGCGGTGGATAGTGGCACAGACCCGCGTCAGTTCGGGCAACAGACCGTCGAGCATCTGCGCGCTATCCTGCTGGCACAAACCGCCAGCGCGGATTTAGTGGAAGCATCCGCAGAAGACCGAGAGTTATTCAGCATACAGGCTAAGCAAATTGAGCGCGGGCGGTTGTTACGGGCTATCCGCCTGTTTAATGATGCCGTCAACGACTTACGTAGTGGCTGGCAACCCCAATTAAGCCTGGAGCTTGCGCTCATCGACGCGATACGGGGCGCATCGGCTGAACCCGTCATCGTTCAGCAACCGACCGGGCAGGCCGCCCCTGCTCCCGCAACCATCCCTGCCGCGCCACAAGCAGAGTTAGCGCCGTTACCGCCTGGCTCTAAGCCGTTGATAGATGCTTCTACCATCCGTACCAAATGGGGGCAACTGCTTAGTTCTCTCCATCGCCTGAATAAAAGTGCGCCGGCTGTGGTGGAATACTTCCGGGTGCATCATGTCGATGGTAATACCGTTTATCTTTGCACCGACCATGAGCTATACTATCAACGTCTGAACGGAGAAACACAGAAGCTCAACATTGTAGAACGCGCCTTGTGGGATGTGCACGGCGTTGATTTGCGGGTGCAGGTTATCATGGTGGACGACATCAACAGCATTGCGGCAGTCACCGACAACACCATCGGCATGGATAATCCGGTTATTCGTAGCGCGGTGGAAAATTTAGGCGGTCAGTTTGTGCCGGGCGATACCCAACCACCAGAATCATAAACTTTAGTTTTTATTAAACCCATTGTCAGAAAGTGAGAGAAACAATCATGGCAAAGAATAAAGGCAATATTCCATCGGGCGGCAATCTACCCGGTAGCGGCCCCAATATGATGAAGCAACTGCAGAAGATGCAACAAGACATGGCGGATGCCCAAGCCGCGCTTGAGCATGAAACAGTGGAAGTCTCCGTTGGCGGGGGCATAGTGACGGTTGTCATCACCGGGCACCAGCGCGTGCAAAGCGTCGCCATCAACAAAGAGATGATTGACACCACCGAAGAAGATTGGCTGACTGACCTGCAAGATTTGGTCGTCGTGGCAATTAACCAGGCGATTGAGCAAAGCCAGACGATGGCGGCCAGCCGCTTAGAATCCATCACAGGCGGCTTATCCGGTATGCCCGGCTTAGGCGGTCTGTTCGGCTAGATTAGCATAAGACCAAACAACCTATGACTGTAGAAGAACTTAACGAGCTAGACCCTGATACCGAAGATGTGTGGACGTATCGCGGTTATCACTTATCTAACCGCGAATTCACCAATGCGATGGTGCATTTGTTTCGCGGGGAGCTAGACCGTGCGAATGTGTGGCGTCAACGGTTAGACGCCACCACCAACTGGGCGGTAATCTCTACAGGTGCGGTGCTATCCTTCGCATTTGCGGAGCAAAGCGCCCATCACAGCGTCATTATTTTAAGTACGTTGCTTGTCACGCTGTTTTTGTGGATTGAAGCGCGGCGGTATCGCTACTATGAAGTGTGGAGTAGCCGTGTGCGCCTGCTGGAAACAGATTTCTTCGCCGCGATGCTTATTTCACCATTCCGTCCGTCACCGGATTGGGCATCTAAATTAGCCAATGCGCTCAATCGTCCGCGCTTCACAATCAAATTCCGCGAAGCGATAGGCCGCCGTTACCGCCGCAATTATATGTGGTTGTATCTTCTGCTGGCGGCGGCATGGGTGCTTAAAGTATCGCTGATGCCGGATTCAGTCGCGTCATTTGATGAATTTTTAGCACGGGCGGCCATCGGCGCATTACCCGGTTGGTTGGTCTTGTTGTTAGGGGTTAGCATCAATGGTGGGTTGTTTGCCATTGGCGTTTTAACGCGCAACATGCACGACGCACGCGGGGAAATTCTATCCCATGACGATGAATTTAGGGACAAGCAATGAACAATGCGATTCCAGAGCCAGTCATCCGCTTGATAGAGGCATTTTCCAGTTTGCCTGGCGTCGGCCCAAAGACGGCCTCCCGGCTGACATTTTACCTCCTGCGTGCGCCGGAACAAATATCTGCAAATCTAGCGCAAGCACTGTACGAATTACGCCAGAAGACGCGCTTCTGCTCTGTGTGCCACAACATCACAGATGACACCCACGACCCCTGCCAAATCTGTGCGGATGCGCGGCGCGACAGCACGATCATCATGGTGGTGGAAGAACCGCTAGACGTGCTGGCACTAGAGCGCACCGCAAGCTACAACGGCAAATATCACGTCCTGCACGGCGTTATCTCCCCTGTGGACGGCATCGGCCCGGATAACCTGAAGATTAAAGAACTTGTCGCACGGGTAGATGCGGGCGGCATCGTGGAAATTATCATCGCTACTAACCCCAGTTTAGAAGGCGATACAACCGCGCTTTATATTCAACGGGAGTTGACCGGGAAGGGCGTCAAAATCACCCGGTTAGCGCGGGGCTTACCCGTCGGCGGAGATTTAGAATATGTGGATTCCGTCACACTGATGCGGGCGCTACAAGGCCGCAACGAGCTATAATCACCACCTTCTCAATTTATGCGGATGCATTATTGCGGCGCACAGTGGGCACGCGGCGGGTGATAACGCCGTCGTCGGTGGCATACGGCAACCAGATTGTGAACTGTGTCCCCTGTCCTTCGATGCTCTGCACGCTGATTTTACCGTGATGCTGTTGCAAAATTTCATAGGTAATCGCCAGCCCTAAGCCTGTGCCACGCTTGGGGCCACGCGCTTTGTCTACCTGATAAAAACGCTCGAACACACGCGGTAAATCGCGTGTCGGGATGCCGATTCCGTTATCTTTGACCAGCACCTCCACACCATCACCAACATCCCGCGCAACAATCCCTACACGGCCTCCTTCGCCCGTATATTTTATGGCATTGCCGATGAGATTATTCAGCACTTGCACCATCCTGTCCCCATCGCCTGCAATCGGCGGCAGATAAGGCGCGTTGACGGTCAGGGCAATATTCTTTTTCTGCGCCATCACTTCCAGCCGACTGGTGACTGCGTTTAGCATCTCGCTGATGTCTAGCTGAGTGATGTTGAGTTCAAACTGTCCGGCCTGCATCCGTGCCAAATCGGTGAGCATCACGACCATGCGCGTTAAGCGGGCGGATTCGTCATAGATGATAGCGGCGGCGCGTTCCGGTTGTTTGGCTGTGCCATCCATAATGGCCTGCGAATACCCTTGTATGGAAGTAAGCGGCGTCTTTAAATCGTGCGAGACATTCGCCAAAAAATCGCGCTGAGCCTGTTGTGTTTTACGGACTTCTTCACTCATATAGTTAAAGGCTTCTGCTAAAGCGCGGATTTCTTCCGGGCCGTGAATGTCCGCCTGCTGGTTTAAATTCCCATGTGCGATGGCCGTAGCCGCCTGACTGAGCGCCTGCAATGGCCGGGCAATCGTCCGGCTAATGAGATATGCCAGCACAAAGGCAATCACCAGGCCAATGAGACTAGCCTGTAATAACGGTAAAAATAGATCCAGGCCAAAATCCGCTAAAAGTGCCTGTAAAGACTGCGTAGGACGTGGGCTAGCCGTGATGAGGCCGCTTATCTCTGTACCGCGCCGTTGGGCGATACGTGGGCGAACCTCATTGACGAAACCACTAAACAGCCACTCCACGCCATCCTGCCGGAATGTGCCGTGAACCTGGTCGAGCATTGCGCCTAAGTTCAGGTGGCTTTGGCTGTCGGGCGGGCCGTAGCGAATATCGAAGAAGCGGGCAGGCAGGCGCTCATTAAGCGTGAATACATTGTCCGAGTCGTAAATGATATAAGGCAAGTCGTTGGAATCCACCTGAAAGCGAATCACACGCACCCCGACCGCCTGCGCGTAGGTGTCCATCAATTCGCCCACAGTGGCTTCCTGTGTGCCGGGCGAAAGCCGCATAAATTCATTGATAACGTTATTGCGGTTCATGCCACGTACCAGCATTGTTAGCTGTTGCCATGTCGGTTGGGGGGGCGCAGTCCGCACGCTGGTGGTAACGATGGTGGCAATCACGATGGCGATGAGCGTTAAAGCCAGCAGAACCAGATAAGAGGCCAGCAGGCGAAAGCGTAAAGAATGGGGTCTTAGTGCATTTGGGAACATAGAATCTCGATAATTACTTGGTATCTTTATTACAGTCCGTTTACAATATTATACTGGAACTAAGAATTAGCTTTTTATCGGAGTGTAAAAAATGACATTTTTTGAGAGTAAAGCCACGACTTACTGCGTGGTGGGCGCGGGGTCTTCCGGCATTGCGGCAGGCCGTGCGCTTAAGCAACACGGCATCCCGTTCGAGATTATCGAGCGTGAAGACGACATCGGCGGCAACTGGTATTACGGCAAGCCGCATAGCAGTGTTTATAAATCCACACACCTTATTTCATCAAAAACCATGACTGAATACCCGGAATATCCCATGCCGAAGGATTACCCGGATTACCCTAGCCATGAGCAGGTGTGCGCGTATTTACGCGATTATGCGCGGCATTTTGGCCTTTATCCACACATCCAGTTCAACACCTCTGTTGAACACATCGAGCGCACCGACGATGGCCTGTGGGATGTTAAACTGAGTGACGGACAGACCTATCGTTATGCTGGTGTAGTCATCTGCAATGGGCATAACTGGCATCCTAAGTTCCCCACGTATCCCGGCCACTTTGACGGCACAATTCTACATTCCGCCGAGTATAAAACGCCAGACGTGATGCGTGGGAAACGGGTGTTGGTGGTGGGCGCGGGGAATTCCGGCTGTGATATTGCGGTAGAAGCGGCGCAAAATGCGGAAAAAACGTTCCATAGTACACGGCGCGGCTACTGGTATGTTCCTAAATACGCCTTCGGCAAACCTGCCGATACCATCAACGAAGTGCCGCTTAAGCTCGGCCTGCCTATCTGGATGCGGCGTAGCATCAATGGCATGATTTTAAAAATTCTGGTGGGCGACTTACGGCAGTACGGCCTCCGCAAACCAGACCATAAACTTCTGCAAACGCACCCCATCATCAACCAACACCTGACATATTACATGGGGCACGGCATGATTACGGCCAAGCCGGATGTTGCAGAGCTATGCGGGGACAGTGTGAAGTTTAAAGATGGCACAACAGAGCCGATTGATGTGCTTATTTATGCCACAGGCTTTAACATCATCTTCCCGTTCATCGACGTGAAATATTTAGGCTGGGATGGCAAAAAGCCGGATTTATTTATGAACACGTTCCACCGGGAATACGATAATTTATTCTGTGTGGGTCTTATTCAGCCGGATTCCGGGCAGTTCTGGATTGCATCGTTGCAGTCAGATTTGATGGCGAAGTTCATCCAGGCGGTACAAAATAACGCCCCCGTCGCCGATGAATTCCGGCAGACAAAGGCAACCGATCGGCCAGATTTAGGGGGTGGGTTCAAATATCTGGACTCTACACGGCATTATCTGGAAATTGAACATCATACGTATCGTAAGCGCATCAAGCGGTTGTTGAAGATGTTCCAAATAGAAGGTATTGTTACAGGTTAACCAGTCTATGCTGCAAAGATGGGGCATAAGGATTTACATCATACCCCATTTTTGCAACATCCACGTTTTTACTCGTCCGCAAGCAATTGCAGACGATGTGTGAAGTCAGTCAAGCGGCTACTACCATCATCAATAAGCGGTTGAACATGGTGCAGAGCTTGCCGTGCTTGTGTTTTATCACCCTGTTTGCTCAACATATTCAACGTGAGGTTTGCGCGCTCCTGCGCTTGCTTAATATCTGCCTGGCTATCCGCCAGTTGCAACCGCAACGCGGCGGCGCTTAGTTCCACCGTGAAGTAACTGCTTTTATAAGTGGTATTCGCCAGATAGTTAGCCGCTTCGGTCATCCAGTACAGCGATTCCGCCTGTTGTTTAAGCTGTTGCAACGCGATGGCATACACATAAGCATTCAACCCGGCTTCCAGCATCATACGCTCGGACTTCCAATAGCTAAGGGTTATCTCCGCATGGTTGATGGCTAATTCCGGCTCGTTGCGTTGGATGTGTATAAAAGCAAGTGTTGTATTGGTCTTATTGTTCAGATAAGTATTACCCACAACACGGGCAAAATAGAGAATGTCGTGGATTTGCTGGCGTGTTACGTCCTGTGGCTTGACGTAGGCTAAAAATAATATCCAGTAAATTTCCAACATTTGTGTCGGATGCACAATCACCCGCTTGTTTCGCTTGGTCTTGGTGGGTAATTGTGGTATTTTTGGCCGTTTCATGAAGACATAAATATCTGCTACATCGGTGGTGTTTACACCATCAATGCCGTTGTATTGGGCATAGGGCGTATGCAGATAGACTTGCTCCATCAATTTACCCCAGCGTTTGGCTTCGTCAAAATCCAACACTTTAGGCAGTACAGCAAGCATCACAGCGATGACATCCTCCAGGGCTTCGCCACGCTTTAGCACGCTACGGCAAATGTCATAAAGCTCCTGGATATTCTCCTTAAGCCATACTCTGTCATTGACGTTTCGGGGTACGTCGTAAAGCAGTGATTTATCCATTTTTTACTTCCTCCCTTCCTTCCTTGCTAAAAAATTATCTAAGAACCACTTCGTAATAAAAAATGTTTTGTCCGCATACTGGCCGTTTTTTGGCCGCAAACACAACAGCCGCCGACCTCAAAATGCGACGATGAATACATCGGTAATTGAGTGCAAAGAGGGTACAGAGATGGTAGTAAGTATGTGGCCTACCCCTCCTATTCCACCGCCGTTCGTAGCGTAGGTGGAACAGGATTGGGAAAGAAAAGCTCGTTAGCCGGGTGGCGACGAGCTTTCTCATTTTAGATCACCGTGAGAAAAGCGCGCCAAAATCCCCATCGGGTTGCATAGCGGCGATGAGATGGTCGAATAGGTTATTCTTTTCAGCTTTAAATTCTTCGCTGATGTGTTTTTCTACCAACTTACGGAGGGTCGTGATGCGGTTGCGTGCTTCTTTAAAGTTACCCCTCATCGCATGAACAAGCGCAATAGCATAGGATGTGTCTATGACATTGCTCTGGTCATCCTGAGATTTAAAGATTGCCACAGCTTCTTCAAGATCCTCAAAGGCTTCTTCGAACCTTTCCAGGCGGCTGTATGCCAGGCCGCGTGTGTGCAGTGCGACCGCAACATGCGATTTAGAGCCGATTTGATGGCTCTCGCGGATGGTGATGTCTGCCCATTCCACCACCAAGTCCCATTCTTCGCGGGAATATTTCAAAAGCATGGTGGACATGCTGATAGCGGCGTATTGACGGCGGTAATTCGTCTTGGCGTAGTGGTCTGCACTGCGTGTATACCAATCCTGAGCGTTCGTCAATTCACCTAACTGCTGATAAGACACCCCTAAAGCATAGGCAGAAATCCCTGCTTCGAGATTATCATTCTGGCCGAAGTAATAGGTATATGCAATGTGCGCGTGGTTGAGTGCTAGCTCAAACTTGCGTTGCGCGTTGTAGATATAGGCAATCGACTGATGCGCTTTATTGAGGCAATAAGCGTCGTTGACATGCCGCGCAAAACGCAGAATAGACAGGATGGTTCGACGGTCAATCTCATGAGATTGTGGGTAAGAATACGCCATAAATAAGATGAGATAGATCTCGAAAAGCTGGGTCGGATGGACTAAAAGCCGCTTACGTCGAACCGTCTTTGTGGGTAATTGAGGGATCTTTGGCCTTTTTTGAATAACAAAAACAGAGGTTTTACCATTAATGGGTTCTCCGTCCAGGCCATTTCTCAAGGCAAATTCTGTGCGCTCGTAAACCTGTTCCAGTAACCTTCCCCACCGACGCAAATCTTCACGCTGGGTAATATTCGGGATGAGCGTCAATATAGCATCCACTACTTCATCAAAGCGTGATTCATCTTTGATGTATTGTCTCAGA
>DAIMZF010000112.1:0-11008 GCA_036734085.1 Aggregatilineales bacterium | reverse complement strand
ATATATAATTTAAAAGCATACGATGGCTTACTTTTTCAGTGTTTAGCAAAAAACAAGTATCTAGCCACAGATAGCGAAGAAGAAAGCTACAGGAAAACAAATGATAAACCCAAACCTGAACCTTCACACAAGGTTAAAGCTGGAGCCTCACCCGATGAATAGTTATGCCTTTTTAGACCAGCTTGATGACCTCTATTGCATCATCAATTCTGCGGGTCAATTTATCTGGATGAATACAGCTTGCGGAAAGCGCCTTCATACGAGTGAAGATGATTTCGCCACCGTAAATTTTATGGAATGCATTCATCCTGATGATATGCCGGTGGACATCAGGCATCAAGCCCGCTTTGAATGTCGCTATCGTATCGGTGAAAATGCCTATGGTTGGGTCAGTTGGTCAGTCAATTATGATACCGAGCATGACTATTTTGTGCTTCATGGGCGTGATTTAACCGACGTGAAAAATCTGCAAGCACAGGTGGACGGCCTCAGCAGGCAATATACCACCACACTAGAAACCATGAGCGACGCCTTCTTTATATTGGACAGTGACTGGCGTTTTACTTACGTCAACCAAGAAGCAGAAAACCTTATGCTTCGCACACGGGAGGAACTCATCGGCCACAACATCTGGCAAATATTCCCGGAGACAAAGCAACTGGCCTTCTATGAAGAATACAATCGCACGATGCAAACCCGTATTGCCCAGACATTCACGGAGCATTACCCGCCGCTTGGCACTTGGCTTGATGTCACCGTCTACCCATATGAAGATGGCCTGGCCGTTTACTTTAGGAGTGCGATAGAACGTGAAAAATCTGACTATATGCTCGCGCTTTCGCATCAACGCATCTTCGAGATTTTAGAGAGCATCAATGATGCGTTTTATGCGCTGGATAACCATTGGCGCTTTACTTACGTCAACCGCCGCGCAGAAGCACTATGGGACAAAGCACGCGAAGGCTTAATTGGCAAATCAATCTGGGAAGTCTTCCCTTACTTAATGGATGGCGTTATCTATCAAGAGCACATGCATGTTAGCCAAACACGACAACCCACCCGCTTTGAGACGTTTTCTTTAATACACAATCATTGGCTAGAGTTATCCATCTATCCTGCGGAAAGCGGCCTAACAGTCTACTTGAGAGACATCAACACGCGCAAGGAACATGAAAGCGCCCTACGGGAATCCGAAGCGTTTGCCCATGCCACCGTCAATTCTATCTCCGCGCTTGTTGCCATATTGGATACACAGGGCACGATTATCGCCACCAATTTAGCATGGCAACAGTTTGCTCAGCACGCTGGTATAGACAACCACTATAACAGCGTTGGCATCAATTACCTGGCGGTATGTGATGCGGCTGAGGGCGAAGATGCGGAAATCAGCCATCAGGTTGCTGATGGCATTCGGCAGGTGATAAGCAGAGAGATCCCGGTGTTTAAGGCAGAGTATGCCTGCCCCACACCGCAAGAAATGAGATGGTTTGCCATGACAGCGAATCATTTTGAGAATTATGAAGAATATATCATCATCGTGCATGAAGACATTACAGAACTTCGCATCGCCCAACAAGCGGAACGCGACTATACCCACAAGCTGAACCGTCGCATCGAAGAACGCACGCGGCAGTTAAACCGCATTAAAGAGCATGTGGAAGCCATCCTCAATAACACGAGTGATGCAATTATTCTGGTGACGGATGAAGGCCGCATCGACCAGACCAACCCGGCCTTTAACACGATGTTTAAATACGAACCGGACGCGCTGTTCAATCGGCCACTATCCATCATCTTCGACCCCCTCTGCCACGATGAGATGGAACAGGCCATCAACCACACCACACAGTCAAAACAGACTTCACGTTTTGAGGCGCAGATGCTCAAGCAGGATGGCAAGATATTTGATGCTGATGTCGGCCTGGCGGCATTTGTTGACCGTGATACCGAAGAAACCAGCCTGATATTAAGCATCCGCGACATTACCCAGCGCAAATTGATTGAGAAAGAACTCATCAAAACGCTGGAAAGAGAGCGCGAACTCAGCGAATTAAAGACAGGCTTTGTGTCTGTCGTCTCTCACGAATTCCGCACCCCGTTAGCCGTCATCTTAGCATCAGCAGGGTTAGTGCAGAATTACTTTGACCGCATCACGCCGGAAAGCCGGACGCATCACATCCAACTTATTCAGGATCAAGTGTTGCATATGCGCGATTTAATTGACGATGTGTTATCCGTCACCAAAGCGGAGACCGGCCAATTATCGATTGTGCCTGCACAGGTTGACCTTATTGCGTTCTGTAAGGAAGTCATCAACCATGTCCAGTTAACCGCCGCAGACACACATTCTATTCATCTGTATAGCGATGACGACTGCTTAAGCGCCCATCTGGACGCCAACCTGATGCGGCGTGTGATGATGAATTTACTCTCTAATGCTGTCAAGTATTCACCCAAAGGGGGCGAAGTTGGCGTCCATGTGACCCATCATGACGGTCAAGCGGTGATTCGTGTTGTGGATAGTGGCATTGGTATCCCCAAGGAAGACCAGGAGCGCCTGTTCCAGACATTCCAACGTGCCAGCAATGTAGAAACAATTCCCGGTACAGGCTTGGGATTAATGATTGCCAAGCAAGCGGTAGAAGCACACGGCGGTTCAATCCATTTAACCAGTGAGGTGGGGGTAGGGACAACCATTACCATTAGCTTTCCATTACAACAAACATCATAAATTCATTCAATCATAGTAAGAGGGTATAACATCATGGCAAAAATACTTGTCATTGAAGACGAAAACGAACTACGCAACAGCATCACACAAATTTTGACCTTAGAAGGCTACGATGTGACCGATGCGCCGAACGGTCTCATCGGGTATGAATTGGCGAAGGAAAAAGCGCCTAATCTCATTATTTCGGACATCTCTATGCCGCAGATGGACGGGTATCAGGTGTTAATTGCCCTGCGCGAAAACCCGAAGACGGCGGCCATTCCGTTAATCTTCCTTACTGCCCGTGCGGAGCGTCCGTTCATGCGGCACGGCATGGAGCTTGGTGCAGATGATTATTTGCCCAAGCCGTTTAGCAACGCGGAACTTGTGGCGGCGGTACGTAGCCGCCTGGAGCGTCAGGCAGACATTGTGGAATCCCTGAAAGATGAGATGGTGCCAACCCGCAAACGGTTAACGCGCATCGTCGCCCACGAGCTAAACACCCCGCTTTCATCGATTATGCTGGCACAGGAGATGATGAATCGCCATTGGCAGAGCTTATCCACAGAGCAGATTGAAAGCTGTTTAGAGACATTAAATTCCGGTAGCCGCCGCCTAAGCCGCATCATTGAGCAATCCGTGTTGATGATGAAGATAGAAGCGGGATTTTTGGACGAGACCGTTTTATCGGAAGAATTCCAGATAGATGTCGGCTCTATGTTGCAGAAGGCGGTTGCAACCGCCCACCGCTTCGCCAACCAAAACACCGACTCGTCCGTCAGTGTCGTCGGCACAGTGGGCGAACATGCTATTCCCGGTCATCTGCCCTCCCTTACGCACGCCCTAGCGGAGCTTATCACAAATGCAATGGTTTACTCGCCGGAAAACAGCGAGATTACCGTCCGCCAGCAAGTTAAAGGGGATAAAGTTGCTATTGTCATCATTGATAAAGGACAGGGGTTCACGCCCGAACAGTTGGAACAAGCCCTGCAACCGTTTGGTCAGGTCAACCGTGATGAATATGAGCAACAAGGGCTAGGGCTGGGGTTGGTGATTGCTAAGCAAATTATCAACGCCCACAACGGAGAACTAAAAATTGCATCCTTACCCGGTGAAGGGACAGAAGTTACAGTTTATCTGCCGCTAAAAGTCGCACAAGCGATGGTAGCCACGCACTAGGCGCTATAGTGACTACCCTTTGGACTATTGGACTAAGGGTAGGTAGATGGCAAAGACCGTGCCGCCACTTGGGAGTTTATCAACTCGGATGCGCCCACTCAGCAATTGCAACCCTTCATACACAATAGGCAGGCCCAAACCCGCACCTTGCTGTGGCCTGCCCGTGACGGTTAACTGGTAGAAGCGATCCCAGATGTAATCGCTGTATTCCGGCGGGATGCCAATGCCGCTATCTACCACACGGATGACGCCGAAGCGATTCACTGTGTCGATGTGGATGCTGACCTCTGCATCAGAGAACAGCAGGGCATTGCGTACTACTTCGCTCACAATCGTTACAGTCAAATCCCACACGCCATAAACCTTCGCTTTTTTGCTGGTCTGTGGCGTAAAATTGACGCGGTCACAATCATCAAATTCAGCACTTAACAGTTCAATCACATTGGTGAGGATGGTGTCAAAGTCAAGCGGAACGAGTTGATTTTGCGCGAATGGGCGAATTTCGCCTGTCGAAATCTTGGTCAGAATCACAATCTGGTTAATCAATCGGCTGACCTGTTGCGAAGTCTGTTGCAGGGCGCTTAAAGCCTGTTGGGAGAATTCATCCGGCATCGCTTCCAGGTCTTCCAGCAACAGGCCGGAAATTCCATAAGCCTCTAACAGCATGTGGATGTGATCTTTTTTGCTTTCTATAATAGCGTTAAGTGCCTGACGGGTGTTTATCGTGTTTTTTTGGCCGATGTCCTTCCAGACTGCCACCCGCCGCAGTTTATTTTCCACAGATACCACAATATCATCAATGGAAATCGGCTTGATGAGGTAGTCATCCGCGCCCAGTTGTTTGCTGACCATGACATCGTCTTGGGAGTTACGGGCGGTCATAAAAATAAACGGGATGCCCCGCAGAGCAGGTGTCTGCTGGATAATCTCAATAAGTTGGAAGCCGTTCATATCCGGCATATTAATATCACTGATGATGACATCAACAGGCAGGTTAGTTTGCCTCAACACCTGTAGCGCCTGCGTGCCATTTTCTGCGGATGAAACACGATAGCCACGCAACTCTAATTCCAACGAGAGCGTATCCAACAGATTGCTATTATCTTCGACCAGTAATATGTGCGTAGACATAAAATGTTTTACTTTAGGTGGCGTATAATCTTCAAGTAAATTATAGTACAAATAGAGATAGAATGAAGTTAGATAACAGTTGATAAAATTAAGAAGTTAGCCTAATGATGACACAAAAACAGAAAATCTCCTACCCCAGCGATTCCTTAGAGGTTGTGTTAAAACACACGCTTCAGTTTGAGCCTGCGGTAGAGATTCACCGTTTGAATTGGTCACCGGATGGCCGTTATATTGCGCTCCCCCTTGCGAATGGCAGAGTCCGTATCTGGGATATTGCACAAGAAGACTCTTACCGGGATTTATCCCTGCATGTTGACCGTGTGTATGGTGTCGCGTGGTCACCCAATCAAAACGTCATTGCCACGATCTCCCGCGATGGCCGCCTGATTGTGTGGGATATAAAGACGGATACACTGGTCAATGAAACTGTGGTCAACAATAAAGCCGCATTTTGTGTGGTGTGGTCGCCCAATGGCCGTTGGTTAGCTTTTTCCGTGCGGAATGCTGTATGGGTGATGGATACCACGACCTATGAAGTGGTTCATCGCATCACAGGCCACCAACAAGTCATTTATAGCCTTGTGTGGTCACACGATGGGGAAAAGCTGGCGTCTGCCTCAAGCGATAAAATCATTACTGTTTGGCAGGCAAGTACATGGAAACCGGAGACAAGACTCTCAGGTCATGCGGGGGCGGTTATCCATCTGGCGTGGTCACCGGATGATGCTGTTCTTGCTTCTAGCTCCGCAGATCGCACCATCAGCTTATGGAACACAAAAACATGGAAGCAGGCGTTCATCCTGGAGGCACACACCAGCTATGTGAACACGGTCAGTTTTTCCGGCGATGGGCAACTGCTGGCCTCCAAGTCCGGTGATGGCAACGTGCGCTTGTGGCATGTGCCGACTTCAAAATCAATCCACATTATCGAAGAAAAGCGCAACGTCTCCGGGCCGTATCTGGTCGGGATGCAATTCCACCCCCATCAGCCGTTATTGGCGAGCGTCAACGGGAGTGATGGATTAGTCAACATTTGGGACATCAACACACCACACTCTGCGGATGGCGCACAAAAAACAGAAGACGCCGTACATTACATCAATGCCAAAGTTGTCCTCATCGGGGATACCGGCGTGGGTAAATCCGGCCTTAGCATTGTGTTAAACCAGCAACCCTTCCAGATCACAGAATCAACCCATAGCCGTAAGGTGATTTTGCTCAACACGGAAGTCAACACCGACAAAGGTATCCCGGAAACCCGCGAAACCCTGCTGTGGGATTTAGCCGGACAACCCGGCTATCGCCTCATTCATCAACTGCACCTCGATGATGTTTCACTCGCGTTGGTCGTTTATGATTCCCGGCAGGAAGTAGACCCGCTTGCAGGGGTGCGTTACTGGATTAAAGCCTTACGGCAGACGCACCGTTCCAGCAAGAGCCAGACGCCGCTTAAGATTTTTTTGGTCGCGGCGCGTGTGGATCGTGGCACGGTAGGGATTAGTCGCCAACGCATTGAGCAACTCATCCAGGCGCACGAAATAGACGGTCACTTCGAGACGAGCGCCAAAGAAGGCTGGGGCATCCCGGAATTACAAGAGGCTATCAAGCGAGCCATTGATTGGAGTTCCCTGCCCTGTGTGAGTTCAACAGCACTCTTTAACCAGATTAAGCAGTTCATCATCACCCAACGCGAACATAACATCACCCTGCTAAACTTTGATAGCTTGTATCTGGCATTTATGATGACGATGGGCGTAAGCAACAACACGGAGCTACAGTCGCAGGTTGCCGCCTGCATTGATTTAATGGCCTCTCGTGGCTTAGTTGAACGGCTGTCCTTCGGGAATCTGATATTGTTACAGCCGGAACTTATCGACTCTTATGCGTCGGCATTTGTAAACGCCGCCAAAGAAGAATCGGACGGACTCGGCTACATCCGCGAAGAAGATGTCCTCAGTGGTAATTTACGCATCCCGTCCGACTTCCGCGTGAAGGACAAAGAGCATGAGCGGCTGTTCCTGATTGCAACGGTGGAAAAACTCCTGCGGCACGAAATTGCCCTGCGCGTGCAATCCAACGATTCATCCTTTCTCGTCTTTCCATCACAGCTAACCAAAGAAAAGCCGGATTTTTCCACACCGACAGGCAAGATCATTAAATTCCGCTTTGAGGGCGTCCTGCTCAACATCTACGCTACGCTCATTGTGCGCCTGGCACAAAGCGGATTATTCACCCTCAAAGAAATGTGGAAGAATGCCGCCGTATTTACCCCCATCGCTCACTCCAAAGGAGAGATGGGCATTTACTTCAAAGAGCTATCCGAGACAGAAGGGGAAATGTCGTTGTTCATTAGCGAGCAAACCAGCGACTACGCCCATTATCAATTTGAGGAATATGTGCACAATCACCTTAAACGGCGGGCAGTCTCCAACACGGTTAAACAGTTTTCTGTCGTCGTCTGCCCGGATTGCAACTATGTCATCCCGGACGAAATCATCATCTTACGGCAAGAACGCGGGATGGAATGGATTGATTGCCCGGTTTGCAACAAGCATCTGTCCCTGGCCCATGCGACAGTGGATGTTGTGCCGCCGAAGAACGACTGGATACGCCAGATGAACAAGGTCGCCAATACCAAGCGTGATTACAGCGTGGCGGTTTCCACCATTAACGGCAAAATAGCCACGCAAGATTATGATGTGTTTTTATGCCACAACAGCGCGGATAAGCAGTTCGTCAAAGCGATTGGTGTTAAGCTCCGCAATAAAGGCTTGTTGCCATGGCTGGACGAATGGGAGTTAAGGCCGGGTGTTTCCTGGCAGAATGTGTTGGAAGAACAGTTACAAAGGGTCAAAGCGGCGGCGGTGTTTGTGGGTAGTAACGGCATTGGCCCCTGGCAAGACATGGAGCAAGCCGCATTTATCCGCGAATTTGTGCGCCGTCAGTGCCCGGTGATCCCGATTATTTTGCCCACATGCGAGAATTCGCCCGAATTACCGTATTTTCTATCCGGTATGACATGGGTAGACTTCCGTCAGAATCAGCCAGACCCGTTACAACGGCTTATCTGGGGGATTACGGGCAACGCCCCTATAGAGTGAGCGAGAGTGAGTGCTTTGTCTGCTAGCAGATGGCAAGGCGAATCAGCGTGTAAGCGGTGTAATGGGCGCACTTCGTGAGTAGTACGCCGCTTTATGGGTGTTCTCGTTCAGGTTTGTGTGAAACGCCTGTACAGCCGCTTGCGTAATAACTTCTATAAACAAACACAAACACTCACACTCACTCACACAAACCACACGGGGAAGAAGCAGTCATGGCAACGCAATCTAAAAGCGACATCGCATCACTCTGGGCACAAGCACCCCAACCAACACGCAAAGGCGTGCATACAACCTCCCAATATCTGACCATGCGCGATGGGGTAAAAATTGCCATTGATGTGATTTTACCTTCCGATAGAGACCATCAGGAGCGCCTGCCATGCCTGATGGTCATGGCGCGGTATTGGCGTAGTATGGCGCTTATTATTCCCTCGCCTCCTAACAAAGCGCCCATTGGCCCGCGTGAAAACACGATTGATTATTTTATCTCGCTGGGCTTCGCCGTCGTCGTCGTGGATGGGCGCGGGAGTGGTGCGTCGATGGGCGCAAGCCGTCACCCCTGGTCGCCAGAGGAGCGCGAAGACTACGCGGAAGTTGCTCGTTGGGTAGGCCAACAAACATGGAGTGATGGCAAGATTGGCGCTTATGGCATCTCCTATGAGGGCACAACCGCGATGTTCCTTGCGGGGGCAGGCGTCGAAGGGGTGGGGGGCGTTATCGTGCAGGAAGTCGAATTTGACATCTACACTGATGTTGCCCTGCCGGGTGGCATCTTCAATGAGGCGTTCATTCATGCGTGGAACGCCAGCAATCAGCGCCTTGATAACAACCGCACTTCTGAATTATTCCCGTGGCTGGGGCGATTGTTTATCAAAGGTGTGCGGCCTGTGGATGAAGACTCGCAACGCACGTTACTCAAACAAGCGGTGCAGGAACATCAGGCCAACACCAATGTTTATGACGCCATGCGGCACATTACTTACCGTGATGATGCGTTCGGCGATACAGGCGCGACGTTGGATGATTTCAGCGTGTTTAAGCATCAGCAAGCGTTGGAGCAAGATGGCGTACCGCTTTTCATGTGGGGGAGTTGGCTTGATGGCACAGCCGCCGGAACCGTTCTCACCACATTTAACACCCTGAGCAATCATCAAATTGGTGTGATTGGCGCGTGGAAGCACGAAATGACCGCGCACGGTAGCCCGTATCAGCGTGCCAACGCAAAGCCCAACCCCGATAAACAGATGCAATGGCAGGCGATGGCGCAATTCTTCCGGCAAAGCTTAGGCGGAGAAGCCCCACAGGGTAAAACGCTCTATTACTATACACTCGGGGAAGAAGCATGGAAGCAAACCGACATATTCCCGCCGCGTGAAGTGCAGATGCAGACGTGGTATTTGCACGAAGGCCATGCTTTATCACCCCAAGCCCCGGCTTCGGCCAGTGGTGAAGACCGTTATACGGTTGATTTTGAGGCAACAACAGGCAAAACAAATCGCTGGCACACGCCGATGGCGCGTCCGCTTGTTTATGCCGACCGTGCTAAGGCTGATGAACGCCTGTTGACTTACACCTCTGCACCGCTTACACGCGCCATTGAAATCACCGGGTATCCGGTTGTGACGCTCTACATCGCGTCCACCCATGCGGACGGCGCTTTCTTCGTGTATCTGGAAGATGTTGATGAGCAGGGCGTTGTGCGTTACATCACCGAAGGTCAGCTACGGGGTATTCATCACAGGTTGAGTGCCGCGCCCGCGCCCTATGTTAGCGGGATGCCTTACCGCACGTATGCCCGCCGGGATGCCGCGCCCCTGCCTATGGGTGAAACCGTTGAGATAGTGATTGGCCTACAGCCCACATCCGTTTTGATTGCGCGGGGTCATCGTCTGCGTATCGCGCTTGCGGGTGCGGATAAAGAGACCTTCGCACGCATACCGACGGATGGCACACCCACATGGACGCTCTCACGGCATTCAGCATACCCTTCCAGCATCGCCCTGCCCGTGATTGAACGCTAACCGCCATACGTTGATTTCATCCCATACCGCTTCACCGCGCCGGAACAGGAGTCGCATCCGCAGTGAAGCGGCCAGGTTACAAGTCAATCTGTTCAAAATGTTCTACAACAGGAAACGGTTCGTAAAAGTGATGTAGCAACTGCCGCCAGGTCTGGTACTCTGCCGATTGACGAAAACCAATTGTATGATCTTCCAGCGTTTGCCAGCGTACCAGCAACAAATATTTATTCGGTGTTTCAATGCCGCGTTGTAGCTCGTGGCTGATGTAGCCGGGCATGGCGGCAATAATGGTTGATGCTTGCCGGAACGCCACTTCAAACTCTGCTTCTCTGCCCAGCAGGATCGGCAAAAATACAGCTTCCAAAATCATTGTACCTCCCCGTGAAGTATTGGCGGTTCGTTCGACGCGGCGCTATGATGATCCGCCACGCCCTACGCTTATTCCGGCTTCCATTTAATCGTACAGCCTACAGGCGGGGTCATCGCGGGCGCGGGGTCACTCCCGGATAATATCGCAGTCAGGGCATCACGCAGGTATTGCGCGGTGACGGCGCTAGGGTCATCGTAGTTGTCATCCGGCGCACCGTGATAGCGTAGCGTCTGCGCGTGGTCAAACACGAAGATTTCCGGCGTGCGTTCCGCGCCATACGCTCTGGCAACCGCTTGGGTTTCATCATGTAGATAAGGGAAGTTGAAGCCTTTTTCCGCCGCATGTTGTTTCATCGCCGGGAAGCTATCCGTAGGGTACTTATCGCTGTCATTGGCACAGATAGCCACAAAGCGCACACCACGCTCGGCAAAATCCGCCTGTATTTGTATCAGTCGGTCTTCCCATGCCAGCACGTAAGGGCAGTGGTTGCACGTAA
>DAIMZF010000111.1:9696-11054 GCA_036734085.1 Aggregatilineales bacterium | reverse complement strand
TCAGAAATCAGCAAAAAGAGGGTTAACCCCTCATGTCAAATATCTTTAGGCGAGCCACCCTACCACCACGCCAAATGCCAGCCACAGCAACCAACCGAGCGCGATAAGATAACCGAAGCGCCCATGTAAGCGAGCCGTGCGCCCCTGTGCCTGATGCATCAACGGCACGTCGTCCGATGTGTAGTAGATTCGGGTGAGCGCCCATGCTTCCGGCCATGTGATGAACGCAATCAACGCGGTAGGCGGGATGTATCGCAATACCACTAGGCCAAACAACAGCCCATACGCACCCATCGTCAGAAAAGTATATTCGTGATTGGCAATCCGCCGCCCGAAGATGATCGCCAATGTGCGCTTATTCACTGCCGCATCCGCTTTCATATCGCGGATGTTATTGGCATGTAAGATGGCGGCCACCATAAACATAATCGGTAGAGACACCCACACCAGACTCCAGTCAACATTGGTGTCCATCACATAATATGCACCGACGACGATTGCTGGCCCCATAAAGACCCCCGCCGCTACTTCGCCCAGTCCGTTATAGGCTAACGGGAACGGCCCCGCCGTATAAGTAATTGCCACCAGTACACCACCGATGCCAATCACCCATAATAGCGGGCCACTTTGGGACAGCAGGAATAAGCCAATCAACGAGCCACTGACGATGCTCGCTATCGCACCCATCAGCACTTCGTTGGGTGTCAAAATCTGTTGCTTGATCGTCAAGCCCTGCCCCGCTTCTTTCAGTTCATCCGCGCCGCGTCGGTAGTCAAAATATTCGTTGACGAGGTTTGCGCCAGTCTGTAAAAACAACACACCGATGAGTGCCAGCACGAACGGCAAGGGGCGAAACACGCCATCCTGTAGTGCTATCACGCCTGCCAGTGCCATAGGGACGTAAGTCGCTGTGAACACACGCGGGCGGGTGGCGCTGTACCATGCCGCGAGTTTAGGGTATTTTTGCGCGTCTATCACCTTGTTTCCTCCATGATTATATTGCGACGATGTTTTATGGCTATCATAAAAGCAGTACCAACGGCAAAGCAATAAGCAATGGGTTAAACATTGCATCCAATAAATGCACCCGGTTACTTAGAGTGCGTACACACACCGTCAGGTTATCGTTGGCCTTACACATAGACGCCAACCGCGATATTCCACTATCATAGGGAATAAGTCTGTTTAGCAAAGAGCCATTGACCCATGCCGAACCATAAAGATTACGATGATGACGTGCCCTTCCGCCTACCAATGGAACCGGGCTACGAAAACAATAACAGCGACGACGAATTAGATAGCATCCACAAACAAGATACAGAAGATTTAGACGTTGGTCGCCTCTCCCAGCAGATGAC
>DAIMZF010000111.1:2627-9596 GCA_036734085.1 Aggregatilineales bacterium | reverse complement strand
TCGATTCTGTATAAACAAGCTGGCGCAGTTCCACCACAGCGCGAAGAAGAATTCTCCAACCAGTACACAATGGATATGGACGTGCCATTCCGCCTGCCTAAAGAACAGGAAAACCGGAACACCGCGCAGACTTTACACGGTAGCGGCGGCCTAGACCCCAACCCGGACTTCCAGGCGAATGCCACCCTGCAAAACATGCGCCCGGTATCACAGAATACCGTGCCGCAAAACACCGTACAAAGCAAAGCGGAACATGCCCGGTATCAGCGCCAGGCCCCTGCCGCCGCACGCCCGGTAATCCCTGCCGCGCCGCCCCAAAACCGGCCTTCTGCCCAACAAGGCGCTAAAGTGCTACCCAAGCGCCGTAAATCCGGCGGGATTGGCTGTTTTGCCATCTTCATTGGCCTGTTTGTGACACTGTGCGGCGGCATGACCCTTTTAACAGGCATCGTTGGGGCGGTGGCTTACGTCCGCATTGATGAACTACTGGGTGAGCGCATCGCGCAATTAGACCGTTACCAGAACTTCCAGAGTACGTTCATCTACGACCGCACCGGACGCCCACTTTATGAGGTCTTCCGCGAAGGTCGCCGGACGAACGTGAGTCTGGAGGATATGCCGCAGAACCTCATTGACGCCACACTAGCAATTGAAGACGATGGGTTTTATAGCAACATCGGAGTCGACATACCAGCAACAACTGTTGCTTTCTTGGCATTTGTTGGCGCGGGGTCTGGTGAGCAGACGCCAGGCGGCAGTACCATCACACAACAGCTTGTACGGAACGTCTTGTTCGAGCCGCAGTATCGCGCAGAACGTAGCGCCCGCCGTAAAATCGAAGAAATCGCGCTGGCATTGGCACTGACCGCCCGCCGCAGTAAAGATGACATCCTGGAGATGTATCTGAACGAAATCTATTACGGTAATCTGGCCTATGGCGCACAGGCCGCCGCCAGCATCTACTTTGATAAAGACGTGAACGACCTGACTTTAGCGGAGGCCGCCCTGCTAGCTGGTCTGCCGCAGTCGCCTTCACAGCTTGACCCCTTCAACCCCGACCCGACGATACAGGGTGCGGTGCGCAGGCGTTGGATACAAGTGCTGGATCAAATGGTAAGTGACGGCTTCATCACACAAGCACAACGCGATGCCGCCTTCGCGCAGGGCTACGCGCTCCGCGCCGACCCTTACATTGACCTGCGCGCCCCGCATTTTACGGTTTACGCCCAGCAGGAACTCGAAGTTTTGATGACTGGCTTAGGCTACAGCCCGGAGGAAATCGCGCTGGGTGGGCTGAAGGTCTTCACGACGGTTGACCTGGAGTTAAACGACGCGACTCAACAAATCGCCGCGAATCAAATTCGCGGGATGAGTCCGGCGCAAAATGTAAACAATGCCGCCGTACTGGTCGTCAAACCCCTGACAGGTGAAATTCTGGCGATGGTCGGCAGTATCGACTACAACAACGATGCCATTGATGGCCGCGTCAACGTTACAGACCGTGCCCGCCAGCCGGGAAGTACCGTGAAGGCGTTTACGTACTCCGCCGCCATCGAGCAAGGCTTTACACCCGGCGATGTCATCTGGGATACCCCTGTGCGTGTGCAAATTCCCGGCCAGCCGGATTATGTGCCGCGTAACTATGCGGGTGGGTTTAACGGGCCAATGCGTATCCGCACCGCGCTTGCCAATAGTTACAATATCCCGGCCATCCAGACTATTCGCTATATCGGCGTGGATTACTTCCTACAGTTTATGCAACGCTTCGGCGTGCGGTCGTTGGGGCTGGATGCCTCCCGCTATGGTATTTCACTCACGCTGGGCGGCGGCGAGATGACGTTAATCGAACTAACACGCGGCTTTAGCGTGTTCGCCAACCAGGGTTTGTTGGTGGGGAACACCGCTATTCTCTGTGTACTCAACAACGAAAATGTGATTATCTACGAATATGAAAACGGATGCCCGGCCACATTCGACCGCCGCCCTATCCGCTATACGCCACAAACAGTCACCAACCGCGCCGCCAGTACGCCCGTGCTTGACCCCCGTATCGCGTATGTAATCACGGATGTTCTCAGCGATAATTCCGCACGGACTCCCGCGTTTGGCGCGAACAGTCCATTACGCATCGACGGCATTCCGGCGGCAGTCAAGACGGGGACAACCGATGATGTACGCGATAACTGGACGGTAGGCTACACATCCAACGTTGCGGTCGGTGTTTGGGTGGGCAACAATGACGGCCAGCCCATGCGGAATACTTCCGGTGTGGAGGGCGCCGCGCCCATCTGGAATCGCACCATGAGCACCATCTACGGCAACAATAACTTTTTAGGTCACTTCCGCGTGGACGGTCAACTGCAACCAGACCGACCCGGCCCACCGCCCGGCCTATCCCAACGGCAGATTTGTGACGTGCGTAACCTGACAGACCCAGCCAGCGCGTGCAACAGTCGCGTTACTGAATGGATGCTGGACTATCCGGCGGCTTTACCGGACGGGCGCGGCAATCTGATTCCGCAACAAGCGCCGCCCGCCCAACAAAATAACGTCCCCGCCACCGGGACATATGTGCAGATGGTCGAGCCGGGAATTTATCGGACGGTGGTCATGCCGATTAATCCGGCAGTGGCGCAGGCGATTCAGTTTCAGGTCGGGCCAGGGCAAGTCGCGCCCCCACCGCCCAAGTATTGCCGCGTGCCGATGGAAGCCGTTAGCATGGCGCCCGGTGTGCAGGAACTGTTATTCATCGGGCCGCCTTTGTTCGCCAGTGATGCGGCAGAAGCCGAACGCTATGCACAGGGGCGGAATCTCGCCTTTTTGCCCACAATTGACTGCACACTGGAACTACTCACGGGGGGCGGCGTACCGGCTGGCCCTTCGGCTGTGACCGCCTTTATCTCGTCGCCTGCACCGGGCGAGTTTATCAACGGCGCAGTCCCGATTATGGGTACAGCACAGTTCTCGCCGGAGCAAGCATGGTTCTTCAAGCTGGAGATTATCGGTGGGTCGTTCGGCAGTTGGACGGACATCCAGGATGTGCGCTACGACAGCGTCGTAAACGGTCAGCTTGGCACATTGCCCGCGTTGCCTTCCGGCAACTATGTGCTGAAGTTAGCGATGATTGGCACAGATGGCAACGTGCTTCAAGCACCGTATGAAGTGCCCTTCAGCGTGCCGTAAGCCTTAAAAGCAATCCATCTTCTGTGAGGGCTGGCTACGGCATAGACCAGCCCTCCACAGCCTAAAGCATGTTACGAGCGTCTTCATCCGCAAATTGCCCCAGCAGATATTGCTCATCCGTCGTTAAATCAGCCTTCATCAATAAATCCCGCCGCCTGTCCCACGTCCGCCGCAGGGATTGTGCCCGCCGCCAACGCAAAATTTCCGCATGGTTGCCATTCTGCAAGACTTCCGGCACGCCCCGCCCGCGATATTCCACCGGGCGCGTGTAATGTGCGCCCTCAAGCAGGCCATCAGCATGACTGTCCCGGTCTTGTCCACCTTCCGCCCCCAGCAAACCGGGCACATGCCGCAATACCGCATCCATGACCACCATCGCGGCCAGTTCACCGCCTGTCAACACGTAGTCACCAATGCTGATTTCATCCGTCACAACCAATTGCCGGATGCGCTCGTCGAAGCCTTCGTAATGGCCGCACACCAGCACCAAACGCGGATGCGCGGCAAGCTCTACCGCAATATCATGGGTAAACAATCGCCCTTGCGGAGACATTAAAATTACGGGAACATCGGGCGCGTCTTCTAATACAGCCTCAATCGCAGGGACAACCACATCCGCCCGAAGCACCATACCGCCGCCGCCGCCGTAAGGGGTGTCATCCACTTTTTTATGCTTGTCTGTGGAATAGTCGCGGATGTTGTGCAAGCGTAAATCCAGCAGACCTCTATCCTGTGCCTTCCACATCATGCTTTCGTTCATCGTCCCGGCGAACATACCGGGAAATAGTGTCAACACATCCACGCGCATAGGTACTCCGTCTCTTGCAATTTGATTCATCGTTTGGGATGATTACCAAATGTGAATTTAAACAAAACAGCCCGTAATTACAAGCTGAACGTCTATTAAGTCTAAAGGTAAGCCATTGACCACCAGAGAAAAACGCCACCATGCCCTGCATAACGTCATCAACAGGCTAGATCGTCACATCGTCATCTTAACCGAGCGCAGTGACCGCCTTGCCCGGTGGCGACTGAGCGCGTTTAGTCTCGGCATCGTCACAACGTTCCTGATGGGCGGCTATGGCGGGGTCGTCGTGGCGCTGGTCGGCGGCGTATGGTCGGTGTTATTTGGGGTATTCGTCGTACAGCACGCCAAAGTCAAGCGGACTCTGGACTCCTTCCGGGCGTCACGGGCGCTCAAAGCGGATTTGTACGCCCGCCTGATGCTTGACTGGGCTAGTCTACCCCGCCCTGCCGCACACGCCCCCGCAACACACCCGTTCGCGCTCGATATTGACATCACCGGCGACTACAGCTTGCACCGTCTGCTGGATACCTGCGCCACACGCGGCGGCAGTGAACGGTTACTGGCGTGGCTGTTGGCGGAAGCCCCTAACCCGGATACCATCACACAGCGCCACAATACCCTGCACGAACTCATCCCACGCAAGACCTTTCGTGAAGCACTGACTTTAGCAGGTCAGGGGGATGGCGAACGGCGCAAATCCGCACGGTGGGACGGGCAACCGTTGGTCAACTGGCTGGCAGAAAGCGCCGGACAGCCCACCGTGAACGCTTCCACATTGCTTATTTTGGCGTTTTTAGCGGTGACCAATGTCCTGCTTTTTGCTCTCAGTAGTGGTGGCGCAATTCCGCCATTGTGGATTGGCTCGTTCATTTTATACGCCGCGTTCTCTGTGCGGGTCTGGTCGCGTTTTTCCGGGCTGTTTAACCAGGCAATGACGTTACAATCTTCGCTCGTTCGCATCCGTGCGGTATTTGCCTTATTGGAGCGTTACCCGCATGGTGAACGACTCTCTGTATTATGCAAACCCTTTACCGACCCCGCCCATCGGCCATCTGTACAGTTACGCCGCATCGCGTGGATTGTCAGCGCGACCAGTATTCAGCGTAACCCGGTGATATGGATGTTGCTGAATTTGTTCATGCCTTATGATGTATTTTTTGCCTATCTGCTAGGCCGTACCCGCCGTGATTTAAGTGACCGACTGCCGCGCTGGTTGGATGTATGGTACGAGATTGAAAGCCTGAGCGCGCTGGCAACCTTCGCCTACCTCAACCCGGATTACACGTTCCCGCATATCATCACCACGCCGGAAGTCCGCGCTGTAGGGGTCGGGCATCCGCTCATCCCCTATGCAGAAAAAATCAGCAATGATTTTACGCTCAATGGGCTGGGACAAGTGGTTATCATCACCGGCTCGAATATGTCCGGCAAAAGCTCGTTCTTACGCACGCTGGGTTTAAACATGGTCTTGGCGTATGCGGGGGGCGTCACCAACGCGCAGGATTTGCATATTGGCTTATTCCGGTTATTTACGTGCATCCGTGTCGCGGATTCTGTTGTGGATGGAATCAGCTATTTCTATGCGGAAGTTAAGCGCCTGCGGGCGTTGCTGGACGCGCTGAAGTCCGGCCATGTTTACCCGCTTTTCTTCCTCATTGACGAAATCTTCAGGGGGACGAATAACCGCGAACGCCTCATCGGGAGCGAGTCTTTCATCCGCGCTCTGGTAGGCGAAGCAAGCATGGGGTTAATCTCTACCCATGACCTAGACCTTGTTAAACTGGCGGATGACATCCCACAGATTACGAACTATCACTTCCGCGAACATATCGCGGATGAACGCATGGTCTTTGACTACATATTGCGCGCTGGTCCTAGCCCAACGACCAACGCGCTTAAGATTATGATGATAGAGGGCTTACCCGTCCGTGAAAATCCGGCATAATTGCTTGTATTCAGCGTCAAAGCGTCCCATAATCTAAAGTGAGGCACAGCGACACAATGCATACAAAATCTGTTTTGGGGCTATTTGGGTTACTGCTGATGCTGACTGTCGGCGCATGTAACCTGAGCAATCCCGCACCTCCCCCAACGCCCGACTTGCCTACCGTGCGTTTCGTAGCGCCCGCCAACAATGCCCGCGTTCTACAAGGGACAGATTTAACGGTTGATATTTACGCAGAAGATAACAACGTGGGCATCGCCCGTGTGGAATTCCGTGTGGACGGAGTCACCGTGCAGGATGGCGGCCCAGCTAACTTCAGTGTAGACCGTCAATTCCGTGTGCAGATGAGTTGGTTAGCGCAAGGCATCGGCCTGCACATCTTCTCCGTTGTTGCCTATCGCCCGGATGGAACGCCTAGCGACGAGACATTTATCACTGTCGAAGTCGTGGTTGAGTAAGTGAGGATTTTACCAGCATGACATATCTACAACGCATCGACCATCGCCCTAGCGCGGGCAATCTATCGCCTGATGAGGAAAGTCAATTGACCCGGTTGTTCGACGCTTACGGCGCAGAGATGATTGTTACGGGGCAGGCAGTACGCTGGGAGCATGTGGAAGAAGTTGAAGTTGTGGTTGCACCGCACATCGGCGGGCCGAGTGGTTGGTTTGTCAAAAAGTTTATCTTTCGCAACCAGGAACGTTATCACGTCGGCATTTATTACGGCGCACACGAGGCCATTCTGCCCAACATCACATGGGATATGGCGCGGCATGTGCTGGAAACTATCGCGTTTTATGCGCCGCAACCTGTGCGCTATTCCGGCCCGGAAAACCTTGTCCCCCTTACCGAGATTTAACCTTATGCGCGGATTCAGGTTTCTATTGATAGGCTTGTTATGTCTGGCGGCCTGCCAGCCAACCGCAGAGCCACCGGGCGTTATCGTGGAAGTCAGCGCCGCCCAATCCGCTTGGGGCATGGTGCAGACCTTCGGCTATGCGGAGCAAGGCGACGCGCCGACATTGATTATCAA
>DAIMZF010000111.1:0-2527 GCA_036734085.1 Aggregatilineales bacterium | reverse complement strand
GCCATACGGGGCGCGTTCATCCATGATGACATTATCGCCTACCATTATAATATTTTACCCAACGCGGATGGTGGACTGTGGGCGTTCATCAGTAGTGAGCCTATTGCGGAGCCAAGCATCTACGCTCAATACTTTGACACCGTAGGCCGCCCACGTTCCCCTGTACGAATCGCCAACAGCGCAGACCGCCCGACGGCGCTCCGGTTAGCGGATGGTAGCACGCGCTTATTCTGGCAGAGTATCCCGGATGGCGTGCT
This sequence comes from Aggregatilineales bacterium, assembly GCA_036734085.1. Classification (GTDB taxonomy): domain Bacteria; phylum Chloroflexota; class Anaerolineae; order Aggregatilineales; family Phototrophicaceae; genus J038. The sequence continues at coordinate 2,270 of DAIMZF010000111.1, read as the reverse complement.
GACAAGCGCGCTGTTCAACCCGGCGGCGGATGAAGGCACACTGGGGACACCCGCCGCGCATGTGGCCGCCCCGCGTGCGATCAACGGCGATTGGCTGGAACATCTGCATGTTGCGGCAGATTTGACCCATGTCTATGCTTTCTGGAATATCACACAACTAAGTAGTGGATTTGCACAAACGTGGTTCAGCAGTGCCCCACTTGCGGCTTTATCGTCGTGGTCAGCACCTGCGCCGCTTGCGGTAGCCATCGGCGAAGAAACGTTTCAGGCGGCGTGGGCGTCACCCGCACAGACGGATTTCATCCCGACATCGTTGCCACTGGCCGTGCAATTGGGGGAAGAATTAGGCATCATTTATTTTGCTAATGGCGAAGTCAGCCGTTATGAGTCCGTTGTCGCCTTGCAAGCACCCGGCCTGATTGGTCTGCCGATGCTTTATGCCGCTTTAGACGGGCGGCTAACCCTGACATGGGCACAACCGACTCCCATCGGCGCGGCGTTGAACATCACGCGGCAACCAGGATAATCAATCACTCATAAAATAATGCAAACACGGTTTGATAATTACCTACTGTAAGGTATAATCGCGTATCAATAAGATTTTACCTGTTCATCTTGACAGTCGCCCGATAATTCGGAAAGGAGGCATGTGTTCATCGCTAGATGTGGGAAGCGAGCGAGAGCACAACTTCTATGAGTTCTGATACCCAAGGGGCCGAAGGACGCGAAGATATGGAACAAAACGTTACTTCTGCCGAAGACCAAGCAACCGAACAACCCATCGAAGCCGAAACAACCGCCACCGAAACGCCACAGCTATCTATTGAGTCAGCAGATGAGGCAATAGAAGGCGCTGAAGATGTGCCGTCGGCTGAAGCCGCACCAGAGCCTGACAACACAGAAGAACCTTCTACGCCGGAAAGCACCCTTGAGCCGGAAGAAACCGACGCGCCCATTGCGGAAGCCCCAGCACCAGAGGAAGCACCCGCACCGGAAGCCGTCGTCGCTTCGGCAGAAGAGGCCAAGCCGGAGGTTGTATCGCGCTTTAAACGTGGCGACTTAACCAGTGGCACCATCACCAAAACCAGCCCAACATCCGTTGAGGTAGATTTAGGTGATGGCGATACAGGCGTCATTCCCGGACGCGAGCTAGAGCGCCTGCAAGCCGGTGTGATTGACACCCTGCAAGAGGGTGAGGCTATCGACGTTTACGTGGTTAATCCCAATGACCATAACGGCAACGTGGTACTTTCCGTCAACCGTGCGCTGGAGGAAATGGACTGGAAGCAGGCCATTGAATACAGCGAAAATGGCGAAGTATACAAAGGCAACGTCGCGGGATACAACAAAGGTGGATTAATCGTCCGCTTTGGGCGTCTGCGCGGGTTTGTGCCACAGAGCCAAATCGGGGATTTACGCCGTCGGCAGATGGCGGGCGAAACGCCGGAACAACGCTATGGCGCTATGGTGAATAATCAGATATTCGTCAAGGTGATGGAAGTTGACCGCGCCCGTAATCGCCTCATTCTTTCCGAGCGGGCGGCGGCGCGTGAAGTACGCGAACAACGTAAATCGGAGCTTATCGACGAATTGAACGTCGGGCAAGTGGTACAGGGCAAGGTGGTTAGCCTGGAGGACTTCGGCGCATTTGTAGATGTTGGTGGCGCGGAGGGGCTAGTTCACCTGACCGAGATTACCTGGAAGCACATCACCCACCCACGCGAGATATTAACCATCGGTGAAGAAGTAACCGTGGAGATTATCAGCGTTGACCGCGACCGTAAGCGCATCGGCTTAAGTATGCGCCGCCAAGCGGCAGACCCCTGGGATGAAGTGGCGACAACCTACCAGGTCGGGGATTTGGTGCAGGCTGTTGTGACCAAGATGACTAAGTTCGGCGCATTTGCCAGTTTAGTAGATGCTGAAGAAATTGAGGGACTCATCCACATCTCGGAGCTTTCCGAAGAGCGTGTGATGCACCCGAAAGAAGTCGTCAACGAAGATGAAAAATTAACGTTGCGTGTGGTCAAAATCGACGTGAAGAACCGCCGACTGGGGTTAAGCCTCAAGCGCGTAAATTCCGCCGAGTATTTAGACCGTGACATGCAGACCTTCGTCAGCGACGCCGACGAGTAAAAACAGGCGCTACACAACAGTTAATTTATAAAGATGATATGCAAGGGGCGGCATAAAACCAATACATGCTTGCCCCTTTTGGTTATATCGGAGCCTATATGGAAAGAGAAATGTAATTTTAACGTAAACAAAGC
>DAIMZF010000110.1:0-11097 GCA_036734085.1 Aggregatilineales bacterium | reverse complement strand
GAACAGGTACAGCATGAAGGCGACGTTCCGCTCATCTTCGCCGCCAACGCTGATTTATTGCCGGGCGTGGTGGGGTTGGTGGCCGGGCGCTTGACTGAGGAATACTTCCGCCCGGCGATTGTGATGGAGCAAGGCGAAACCGAAAGCCGCGCCAGTTGCCGGAGCATCCCACAATTTGACATCACAAGCGCGTTAGACCAATGCGCGGATTTGCTGGTGCGGCATGGCGGGCACGCCTTGGCGGCGGGCTTCACCGTGATGAATGACAACATTCCAGCTTTACGGGAGCGATTGGTCAACATGGCGGCAGAAGCCCTGCACGGCCAGACGCTTCTACCTACTTTGAACATCGACGCGGAATTAGACATTCATAATCTGCGGGAGCGATTGGTCACGGATTTAGCCCTGCTGGAACCGTGCGGAAACAGCAACCCGCAACCGACGTTTATCTGCCGCAATGTGCATGTGGCGGATTACCGTACAGTGGGCAAGGATGGCGGCCACCTGAAGCTGAAAATCTCGCGGGCGGCGCAACCGCCACTGGATGCTATCGGCTTTGGGCTGGGTGACTGGGTGAACCAGATGCCGGAACGTATCGACATCGCGTTCCAGCTAGAGATGAACGAGTGGAACGGGCGAAGAAGCCTGCAAGCGAACCTACAAGATATACGGCCAGCGACTTATGAATAACCCTAAACTGTTTTTGCGGATGTTAATTGTGCTGTGCGGATTATGGCTGATGATGCCAACGATGGCTGACGATGAATTATCCCCTGCCCCGGCACCGGGTAGTCATCGTTTTGGCATTGTGGAGGGCATGTGGTTCCCGGATTTAACGTGTGAATTGGGTGTGGGATGGGAACGGCTCATCTTTGATTGGAGCGCACACCAGCCCAACAGCTCGGATGAATTCGTCGGCTTTTTGAACATCCCGGATGAATGGCTGACAAGTGCCGCCGCATGTGGGCGCGAAGTTGTGGCGGTAATTAAGCAAGTGCCTGCATGGGCGACGGACGGCCTGCCCGGTGCAGGCGTGCCACGCGGATTGTATCTGCCAATTGATGACCCGCAGAACGTGTGGGCAAACTTCATGCGGCAGGCGGCGGCTTATTACGCACCACGCGGAGTCACTCGATTTATCATCCTTAACGAGCCGGACATCCAACCGGGCACTTATGGGTTTGAATTTGAAGGCACGCTGGAAGACTATTTTATGATGGTCAAGGTGGCGGCTATCGCGGCACGGGAAGGCAACCCGAGCGCCCGGATTCATCTGGCAGGCACGACCTATTGGCATGACATCAACAGTGGAGAACGGCTTTATACCGACCGTCTGCTGGAGCGCATCGCCAATGACGCGGACGCCGCCGAACATGACTATTACTTTGATGCGTTGAGCCTGCATATTTACTTCCGCACGGATACGGTATACGACATTGTGCGTATTTATCGCCAATTGCTCGACCGTCACGGGTTTGTGGGCAAAGACATCTGGATAGTGGAAACCAACGCCAGCCCGAACCGGGATGACGCTTGGCCGGTTGTGCGCCCGCAGTTTCAAATCACGGTGGAGCAACAAGCGGCCTTTGTGACACAGGCCGCGCTACAAGGACTGGCGGCAGGTGCGGAGCGCATCGCGGTCTATAAGCTGTATGACCAGCTTCTGCCGGAAGGCGCGGAATCCTTTGGGATTTTGAACCCGGCTACTCGTGAACGGCGTCCGGCCTTCCAAGCATGGCAGACGGTCATCCAGCTATTGCACGATGCACACACGGCAGACCTAGCACGGAATGAGCGCATTAGCGCAGTGCTGACGACGCACACCGACGGCAGGCAGATGATAAGCGCGTGGGCGCGTACAGAGCAGACAGCCGTGATTGAAGTGCCTGCGACTGGCACAAAAGCCTATCTCATCAACCAATATGGTGAACAGCGTATTATCCGCCCGGTGGCGGGGGTCTATACGATGACTTTACCGGGCGCGACGTGCGAACGCGGCGCGGAAGGGTGTGTGGTGGGTGGCGAAGTTTGGATGCTGGTTCAACCGGAGGGGGACATCACACCTACGGAAGTGACTCCGCGCAACCGCTACCTGCTCGTCTTCGGAGATGTTACACCTATCACGCCTCAGCCTTCGGGCTGACGGATTTTTTGTGCCAGTGCTATGATGATGTCATAGTTTAAAACTTTCAATTAGGAAAAGACCATGAGTAATGATGTGTTGTTAACACCAAAAAACGAGATGAAGTTCAATTACGGCGGGCAAGCCGTGATCGAGGGTGTGTTGATGCGCGGGCAGAAGGTCAGCGCGATTGCGGCGCGTGACCCGGAAGGCCGAATCATCGTCCATGAACAACCCTTGAACAAGGCATTGTATCAAAGCCGCGTAATGAAGACGCCGTTCGTGCGTGGTTTGGTCGGCCTGTGGGATGCGTTAGGGCTAGGGATGCGGGCGCTGATGTGGTCGGCGGATGTGCAGGGTGAAGAAGACGAAGTAAACTTTAGCGGCGTTATCGGCTTTGGCGTGGTGGCGTTTGCACTGGCGTTCGGGTTATTTCTGTTTTCGTTTATCCCGGCGGCAGTCTCAACATTTATCGGCGGTTTGCTAGGGCTAACAGGCGAAAGCGGAGTCGCGCCGATTGGCATTAACGCGACACTCGTCAATTTGATTGAGGGCGCGGTGCAGTTGGTCATCCTGATAGGCTACATCGGGCTTATCGGGCTGGAATCCAATACGCGGCGCTTGTTCGGCTATCACGGTGCGGAGCATAAGACCATCAACGCTTACGAAGCAGGCGACGAATTGACGCCGGAAATTGTGGCGAAGTACCCGATTGAACATCCGCGTTGCGGTACAGCATTCCTGCTGACGGTGTTCTTTGTGGGGGTGATGGTGTTCTCCTTACTGGGGCGTCCGCCGTTCCTCTTGCTGATTTTATCGCGTGTTCTGCTTATCCCGGTGATTGCAGGCATCGCTTATGAACTTCTACGCTGGACGGCTAAAAATGTCGATAAACCGTGGGTGCGGATGATTATTACGCCGAACCTGGCACTACAACATTTGACAACACGCCAGCCTGACCACGATATGCTGGAAGTTGCCATCGCCGCATTTAAGCGCGTGTTGCTTTCCGAAGGGTTAATCGCTGAAGAAGAAGCGACCATCCCGACAGAATTAAAGCCACAAGATACTATTTTTGCGCGTGAACATGCGAAGGAAAAAGCCAAACGCGAAGCAGAGGCCAGCGCCATCACGCCACAAGGTGATTGATGGATAAAGCAGGTAACAAAAAACCGCCGGGCAGACTTTCTCTCCCGGCGGTTTTTATTTTATTCAGTTAAAGGGGTTGGTTAGCTACCGCCACCCACACCCATGACCGTGCCCAGTGAAGCACAGGCCGGGCAAGAGGTCGCGCCGCTTGTGCCACCACTGCGGCGGACAATTGCATAGCCTGCCATCGGGTCTTCGTTGAAGATAGTGAAGTTGATGTTCCACACAATCATCATACGCACGCGGCCATTCTGGGCAGAAAGACGCGCGGCGTCCGCCAGCCATTGGGTTTGTTGGGCTAATGTCACATCACCCGCCCATGCAAAGCTAGCCGGTAACGCCCCGATGCCCTGTCCGGTAAGATACCCGAGTTCCGTCCAGCAAACCGGACGCTCCGGGAAGATGTTCGCGCCACGCGCCAGCATCGTACCGAAGTAACGGGTCGGGAAGTTATCGCGCGGGTCGCCACTGCTGGTGGTGGGGGCAACGATGCCTTCGTTGTAGTGCAAGCCTAAGCAGTCGAAGTAGTTGCCTGCACCTGCTTCACGCATCTGGATCATAAAGTTGTCATCGTTGACAACCTGACCCGGAAACGCGGCTTCTGCACCGGTAGGCGCTGGCGCACCACTGATAACGATGACGTTGGGGTTAGCGGCCTTAATGGACTCATAGGCGGCACGGAGCAAACGGGTGTAGTTCGCACCGGTGATTTGACCTTGCGGCCATTCGCGGGCGATGTTCGGCTCGTTCCATACTTCGATGGCGTCCGGGCCGAGCGCGGCTACCTGACCGACGAAATCCGCATAGGATGTGATGTAGGAGTCAAAGTTGCCCATTTCGTTGGTAAAGCCCACGATGCCGAGCAAAATCTTAAAGCCTTTGCCTTTCGCATCGTTAATGAGGTTTTGTGCCGCCGCCGTGCTACCACCGACGCTGTAGCGCAATTGCTTCTTGACCCATGTCATGCCTGCTTGTTGCATGTACTGGACAGTATCCGCGCCCAAGCCGTCAACGTGACCGCCAAGCTCGAAGTTGCCGACCGCGCCGCTACCCAATACAGGGCCACCATCGCCTGTTGTGGGGGCTTCTACGCCGAGTTCCAGCACTTCATCACATACGACAACGACAATTTCGCTGACGCCCGTAGGGCCAGCCGGAAGTGCTGATGTACGCGCCTGGTGAACTGTGCCGTTCAGGTCGGTGATCGTCCATGTAAAACCAAAGTAAACAGGACGAACGTCAACTTCCAGGATTTCGCTGTCACATTGCCAGTCGATGCCAGTAGCATACTCTTGTTGAGCATAGAGATAGCTACGGACAAAGGTCAAGTCAACGTTACGTTCTTGCTCAATGGCGCGACGTGCCGCCGTGAATTGTACCCAAAGAGGATCATTACGTGTAACTTCTGGGGGAGGTTCTGGTTGGTCTTCGTCTTGCGCTTGTACCACGCCGACGGATAACAACAGAATGCTGAAGATGGCAATCAACAGATAGGACATCCCTTTGAATTGCCGTTTGATGCTGGACTGATTTTGCATTGCTTTTCCCTCAATAAATAATTTGACGACTAGATGGTCAAAAGAATCCTGATAAGACTACTCATGGCAGATACATTTTGCCAGTCTTGGTCAGGTTTTCGTAGGTTAATCGTAGGACATTTTAACCGTTTAATTGGGTACTTACCAGCGCACGAAGCGACTGTAAGCGTGCCATGAGCGGGGCATTGCCCTGTTGTTCCAGCAGAGATTCAATCGCTTGCATCACTTCCAGAAGTTCTTCGCCAAAACTCCCGGCATGGTCGATGATGGCCTGTTGTGCGTCGGCTTCGTCCATCTGCAGAAGTTCGTTGACGAAGCGCAGTTCTGGCTCCATTTGAGATTGCAAGACCTCATAAGCCACTTGCTGGACTTCCTTAAGGCGGGTTGATAGCTGAATGTTGGCCTGCTGTTCCGCCTGCTGAATGTTCATCTCCAACACTTGCATAAAGGTGTCATCAACAAGCGGGGCGTTGGCAATCAGCATTTCGCGGGGTTGAGGATTGTTGATGACCGCTTGTAAAAAGCTGGCCGCCTGCTGAAGCATCATCTGTTGTTGCTGGTCGATGGCGGTTGTCACTTTTAAAATGTTGTCACGCACGGATTCCATCATTTCGCGTTGGTCGGCAGGGGCTTGCCCAATGCGGGTGGTGAACAACTGGAAGAAGTCATAATCAAATGCGGGACGTGCCAGGCTGACCAGTGCCTGCAGGTGCATGTCCTGGCCGGCATAGGTGAGCGCCAAATCTAAAAAGTCCTCACGTTGAGCGCCCGCGCCTAGTTTTTCAATAGCGTTAGCGACTTCCTGCACAATGACGTTCTGTTGGCGCTGACGCTCGGCGAGTTCTTCACCAAAAGCAGAGTTAGCAATCACGATTTGTTGCACGGTGGCGATGTGTTGCGCGAGTTCTTGCTGGCCGGTTTCCAACACACGTTGCGCTAATGCGGTTAATGTGGTGACAAAACGCTCGTCAATCTGGCTGTCGTTGGCCTGGATGAGCGCGACAAGTGCTTCTTGGGATTCTGCTTCTACAAATTGCTGTGCAAGCTGGACACGAGCTTTTTGGGCATCAAGCATCTCTTTGGTCACGCCGTCCGCTTCCAGCACTTGCTCGATGAGACCTTGCATGGTGATAGAACGCTTAGGGCTGAACATATAGCCTTTAAAGTTATCTTTGGGCAGGCGATTCATCATCTGGCCGATGGCGCGTTCCTGTTCGTCTTTGCTCATGTTGAGTTCCAACGGAACAAGCGCGATGAGTAACTCTTTGGTCGCGTCATGGTAAAGAAGCGGCGATGCCAGGTTATTCTGTGCGCCGCAGGTGGGGCATACGGCAATGTTGACCTGCCCTGCTAACAAGAGCGCCTTCGCACGTGGCTCTTGCGTAACATCAATATAAGAATAAATGCGGGTAGGGAACTGTGCGCCACAGTTGGAACAACGGATAAGAGTCTCGTTGGCGGTCGTCGGATTGGTTTGATTATTCATTTAGGGTTCTTTGTCTCCGTAGAATTATTTTGCGTTACAACGCTAACGCACTAACGCGGGATAGTAAAGTAGAAAGTAGCCCCAGCGCCTGGTTTGCTCTCGACACCAATTGCGCCCCCATGCGCTTCTATGATGGTACGCACGAGATACAGCCCTAAGCCCGTGCCTTGTGTCTTGCGGGAAAGTTTGCCATCCACGCGGAAGAACCGCTCGAAGATGCGCTTTTGGTCTTCCAACGCCAGCCCAACACCTTCATCCCGGACGTAAACCGATACACTATTTGTATCATGATGGGCGCTGACCGTGATTGTGCCGCCATCAGGCGAATATTTGATGGCATTGTTGATGAGGTTATCCACCACCTGACGCAAGCGGGTTGCATCGCCTTCCATAAGCGGAAAATCCGACGCGATGTTTGTCACAATCTGATGGGCGGCGGTCTGCTTACGGAAGCGTGCCGCGCTTTGCTGGATGATGTTATCCAGCCGAACTTCGCCAACTTCCAGCGTCATCTGGCCTTGTGCCTGCAACTTACTGGTGGTCAATAGGTTCTGGATGAGGTCATTGAGGCGGTCTGCTTCATCTTCGATGACTTCCAGCGTATCGCGGATAACGTCAGCATCCCATTGGGCATCGGGACGGTTGAGTGTAGCGGCGTAGCCTTTAATGATGGCAACCGGCGTCTTGAGTTCGTGGGACACCACCGAGATAAACATATTTTGAATCTGTTGCGCTTGGCGGAAGTTGGAAATATCGCGCACATTGGCGATGATACCATTGAGTGTGCCATCCGAGCTAAACATGGGCGCATAGGTGATGCCGATGCTGAGTAACATGCCATCTGGACGGCTTAAGTCACCTTCCACATAAAGCGGTGCTTCGCCATAATTCGCGGCGGCGAGTGTAAAAGGCCAGCCATCCGCCATAGCCGCGCTGAGGTCGCTTCCTTCCAGGCGTTCCCACTGGATGACATCCGATTGAAACCGCCCAATAGCGTCTGTAGCTTCCCATCCGGTCATGCGTTCCAGCGCACGGTTAAAGCGCATGATGATTAAATCTGGGCTGAGAATCATCACACCATCCGCACTGTGTTGCAGGATGGCGACAAGGCGTTGGCGTTCCTGGTTGATGCGCTCGTACAATTGCGCGTTATGTACGGCAATCGCGGCCTGGTCTGCAAAACTTTGGAGAATTTGAAAGTCGTTGGCGGTGGTGGTATTGGCATAATCGCGGCAGACAATCATCATGCCGAGTGGTTCCTGGGCAAACTTTAGCGGAAGTGCAAAGGCTTGCAGAAGTTTATCATCAATGGTCTTGGCAAGACGGGTTAACTCCTCATTGAAGGCGTCCTGCCCTTGCCCTGCCCGCACGATGTCATTCAGGCGGTGCAAGTGATCGTTCACGGATGGGATTTTATCACGGTCAATGCCACTGACCATTTTAATATAGAAGATGTCATCCGGTGCACGCAAGGCGACCAAGCCAACCTTGCCGTTTAACATCATTAGTGAAGCATGGAGCGCGAGGCGTAGCACTTCCATTAAATCCAGTTGTGCGGTAATAGCACGAGAAATCTCCAGCAGAAAATCTCGTTGGCGCACGCGGTAATCATCGATAGGCGGAAGCATCAGTTTATTTTTCATCATGTTCTTATGTTATCACGCCGCCGCCTAATGACTCAAACTAGAAATGTATAAGAAATTTAGCCCAAAACATCCTGCAAGGAGCGTCTGCCGCCTTCCATTGCTACCAACGCCGCCGCGCCGATAACGCTCACATCTTCGCCGGACTGAGGCTGTGTGATGATTAAATCGCGCCAATAGGCTTCATCAATACAATATTTTTGTATTGATTCGTGCATAGGTTTAAACAGCAAATCACCTAATTGGGTCACACCGCCACCAATGACAACAATCTGCGGATTGAAGAGATGCAACAGGTTAACAATGCCCATGCCGATAATGCGCCCGGCGCGGTCTACAATGCTGAGTGCCAACGCATCGCCACTTTGGGCGGCACGGCCTACCGTCGCACCGTCGATAGCGTCTAAGTTGCCATCAACTAAAGCGGTTATGCTGGAGGCTTCTCCATTACGGATACGGGCACGCGCCTGATCAGCCATGTCTGGCCCGGCGGCCTCTAGCTCTAGCGTGGAAACACGCTCCTCCACCAACATAATCATATGCCCGGCTTCCGCCGCCAGGCCGCTCTTGCCAAGCAACAGCCGGCCATCCACGAGGATGCCGCTACCGATGCCTGTGCTGACTGTCACATAAATCGCATGGGTGTAACCCCGTGCCGCGCCCACTGCGGCTTCCGCAAGGATGGCAACGTTAGCATCATTGCCGGTATAAACTGGTACGTTGAATTCATCATGTAGAATATCGCCCAGAGGCACATTATGCCAGCCGGGTAAATTGGGCGGGCTGACGATGACGCCGGTCTGTGGATTGAGTGGGCCGGGTGCGCTGATGCCGATGCCAAGTATATCGGCGGGGTCTTGCGGCAGGACTTTACGGATTTCTTCTTTGATGCGGTTAAGGGTGGGTGTTAGCCCTTCGTCAGCGCGTGTGAGTGTTTCGTGTCGTTGGATGATATTCAGTTTAGCATCCAGCTGGGCGGCGCGAATACGTGTCCCCCCCAAATCAACGCTGATGATGTGTTTTGACATAGCTGTTTCTCCGTTTGTCGGGTGTTGTTGCGCGATTGATACGCTGTTAGAATACCACTTCATAAGCGATGATTCATCTGTCTTTTGTCAGCACAATCCCTTGAGGAAGTTCGCATGGCGCGTGTAACCCCTGTTCGCCAGCAATATTTGGATGTCAAAGCGCAATATCCCGAATGTATTGTGTTCTTCCGGCTGGGCGACTTTTACGAAATGTTCGATGAAGACGCGGAACTTGCGGCGCGGGAGCTTGACCTGACGTTAACGGGACGAGCGTATGCCAAAGGCGGCACAAAAACGCCAATGGCGGGTGTGCCGCATCACAGCGCGGAGGGATACATCGCGCGGTTGGTGGAAAAAGGCTATCATGTCGCCATCTGCGACCAAGTGAGCGAACCCGACGGACGCGGCCCGGTTGACCGTGAGGTGACGCGGGTCATCACGCCTGGCACGATTATCGAAACTGAGATGCTCCGCGAAGATAAGCCTGCTTATTTGATGGCGATTATGCCTTATGGCAACCCGGAGGCCGGACGCTGGCAACAAGCAGGAATCGCATATGCCGACATCACAACAGGGGAATTCGCCGCGACGGAGCTTGAAGGAGAGAACACCGCGCTGTATGTGCTGGAAGAACTGGCACGCCTGAACCCGCGTGAGGTCATTGTGCCGGAGGTATGGGCGAAACGGATTACCCTGCCGGAAGGCAATCACCTTACGTCTGTAGCGGATTGGCGCTTTGAGCAAGCCACCGCACATGAGGCGCTGTTGAACCACTTCCGGGTTAAGACGTTGGACGGATACGGGCTTAAGGGGCAAACACACGCCATCTGTGCGGCGGGGGCAATCCTGGGGTATCTGCGTGAAACACAGATGAATAACCTGGCGCAGATTACGGCCATCCGCAGTTATTCCACCGCTAGTTTTATGGTGCTAGACCAGTTTACGCGGCGTAACCTGGAATTGACTGAAACTATACGCGGGCGTAAGTCACGGGGAAGCCTGCTGGGGGTGCTCAACCGGACGGTTACGGCGATGGGTGCGCGGCTACTGCATACATGGTTGAACCAACCGCTATTGGATATTAAACGATTAAATGCACGCCTGGACGCGGTACAAGCCCTGACGGGTGACGAAGCGTTGCGGCAAGAGTTAGCCAGTGCATTAAAACAGGTCAGCGATATTGAGCGATTAACCAACCGCCTGCTCATCCGGCGGGCTGGCCCGCGTGACCTCATCGGGTTAAAGTTGAGCTTAAGCGTCATCCCGCAGATAAAAGACATCATCGGCGGCTTGCCTGCCCTGCACGCGCTAGCAGAACGCATGGACGAATGTACTGAAGTCATTGACCACATCCAACGCGCCATTGTGGATGAGCCACCCGCGACCCTCAATAATGTAGGCATCTTCCGCACGGATTACGCGGAAGAACTAGATGACATCATGCATAAGAGCGCCCATGCGCGGGAATGGATCGCCAGCCTGGAGCCACAGGAACGCCGCCGAACGGGAATCCCGACGATTAAAGTGGGTTTTAATAAGGTGTTTGGCTATTATATTGAAGTGACGCACGCCCACGTTAACAAAGTCCCTGATGATTACATCCGCAAGCAGACATTGGTCAACGCGGAGCGTTACATCACGCCGGAGCTAAAAGAATATGAGACTCTGGTGCTGAACGCTGAGGAGCAAATCCTCAATATTGAGCGCGGCCTGTTTGAAACGCTGTGCGGCCACCTGAGCGCGTATGCGGAGCGCATCATCCGCACGGCGCGGTCACTGGCACACCTGGACGCCTTTTTATCTTTAGCGACGGTGGCCGTGCGTGAAGGCTATACGCGGCCTATGCTCACGGAAGATGATTTGCTCATCATCCGTGATGGCCGCCACCCTGTTGTAGAACAAATGCTGGATGGGGGCACGCGCTACGTGCCGAATGACACTCAATTTGATAGCATGAACCGTGTACACGTCATCACGGGGCCAAACATGGCCGGAAAATCCACCTACATCCGGCAAGTGGCAATCATCACCCTGATGGCGCAGATTGGGAGCTTCGTCCCGGCGGACGAGGCGACAATTGGCCTTGTAGACCGCATCTTCGCCCGCATCGGCGCACAGGATGAAATCCATG
>DAIMZF010000109.1:0-11127 GCA_036734085.1 Aggregatilineales bacterium | reverse complement strand
CTATCCATTATGCGGGCGGCGGAGCAAACCGGAGTCAACATCAATACATTTAAGAGCAAACTCCACCGTGCTAAACAAACTTTACGCCAGTTATTGCAGGAAAGTTGACCATGTTTGAACCGGAAGACTTAATTCGGATGTATCTTGACGGCACATTGACCGATGCCGACCGTACACGTTTTGACGCGCTCGTGGCAACCGGGCAAATTAGCGCGGAGGACATCGCGGCATGGCAGGCAATTGCCGACGCGGTAAAGCATCGCGCCCATCAGCACGCCTATACTCTGCCACCGTTGCCTGTTCTGCCCCTTAATAACGCATACAAACAGGAGCAAAAACTAATGGATATTTTAGATAATAAAGAAAAGATGCGCCCTCCGCGTACCCGGCCATTTCAGCCGCCATCGTTGATGACTTTTGTGATGCGTATTTCCGTCGCTGTGTTGCTGATAGCGATAGTGTTTGGTGTATGGATATTTACACAAAGCGAAGTAGTGTCCACGTTCACTACTTTACAAGTACGACTCGATGACCATAGTGCTGTCGCAATACCATCTGTTGATACGCAGGTTGAGATCTCTGTACCTCAGACTGCTTATGAAGCTATCCTTGCTGATGCAGATTTGACACACTTCGCGCAAATTTTGGAAAATACAGCCACTTATCGAGAGCTTTTACAAAGCGACGAAGCTGTTATTGTTATCGCACCCAACGATGACACGTTGCCAGAAATGCTCATCGAGTCATACATCAATAATGAGATATGGCTATCTGAACTTATACGGCATGGTGAGGGTTTATCAACAACAATCCCGAACTGGGCAGTGCCTTACCGTATCATTGGTCTGCAAAACGGCGGCGCGGTGATTGTTGTATCGGGTGAAATCCCGCCACAAATGATCTATCACACCGTTGAATCAGGTGACACACTGGTGAGCATCGCCGCACGCTATGAGATGCCTTTTGCTAATCTGCTTGCTATAAACGACCTGCGCCCGACAAGCATTATCGCAGTAGGACAACAATTAGCTGTTGGACTTGGTTCTCTCATCGACACGATTCCGCCTGGCATGGTAGCTGTTACTTTGCCCATTCAGGATGAAATCCAAGCCGGATTGCGACGTGGTCAAAACGTGGCGATATTTTTCAGCCTGCGCTTTGTCGATATGGAAGGTACAGAATTTCAAGAATTGGCGTACTCCGGAGGTGAACTCATCACTGACCGCCTGACTGCTAATGCCGAAGTTGGCTTTGTAGGTGACTTGGGTTTTATGGATGACGTTATCGTGCTGTACATCACGCCAGAAGAAGCGGATATACTGACATGGATGCTAGAGGCTAATGTCCCGTATACGATGATTCCAGTGACGGAATTTGGTGTCGTCACGCCACGTGGCGATGGACAGGATTACAGCGTGCTGAATCTAATTGTTGATGAGGGGGATTTAACAGACATTGCGCTAGGGGATGTAGTCGTACTTCAACGTGAGTATCGCGGTGATGAACCACGCGGTATCCCGGCGGTGCAGGACGTGGCCGGGCGTGTCATCGGGGTTAATTTGCCTGCCTCTGTGCGCGGAGAGGATGTGACAGTCAATCACGAGACAGCCACGCGCCTGACTGTGCTACTATCCGCAGAAGAACGCGAACGCTTTATGCTGTATGCCGAAAGCCTGATGTGGCCTGTCAGTATCACTACGTCCACCGCCTCCGATATAAACTTAAGTGCTATTAGTTTTATGACTGGGATGCCCGGCGACTGCGGTGTAATGCGTATTGAAATGCTGGATACCGGATGGGTGTCACCCATAGACCCGCCCTACACACTCATCCAGGAATTTAGGGAATCTCATCCCGGCATTGACTTCAATGTCGTCACCGGGACGCCAGTCTATGCCGCGAACACAGGTCGCGTGATATTTTCCGGATGGAATGAGTTCGGGTATGGCTATATGGTGGTACTATCACATGGAACAAGCCTTAGTCTGTATGCTCATCTGGAAGATCAACCAGTCGCCCAATGCGGTACGATTGTCAATGCCGGGCAACGTATCGGTGCGGCAGGCAGTACAGGCAATTCGTCTGGCTCCCATCTGCATTTTGAAATCCGTATACGAGAGGGACAGAACTTTGTCCCTGTAAATCCCTTAGACTATCTACCAGAATAGCTTACAATTTACCTCGTGATGGGTTGGATAGAATCTCTATCTCTACCCAACCCATCACACACATAAGACGGATTGCTCTATCAATCAGTGTGGAATAAAATATAGACGGAAAATAATCAGCAATTTTTAGGAGACAATCTGTGCAATTACTGAGTGTAAACGTCGCTATAAAACAGGTAATTAACGCAAAATCCGGCGCAACAGGTATCTACAAAAATCCAACTGATGACCCCGTGACCATCACACACGAAGGACTAAGCGGAGATACCATTGTGGATGTTAAGCATCACGGTGGCGTTGACCAAGCAGTTTATGTTTACGGGTGTGTTGATTACGCATGGTGGGAGGCGGAACTTAACCGAACGCTACCGCCCGGCATCTTTGGTGATAACCTCACGATTTCCGACTTAGAGAGTGCATCCTTGTGCATTGGTGACCGCTTGCAAGTTGGGCAGGTTACACTGGAAGTCACCGCGCCGCGTATCCCGTGTGAGACGTTGGCCGCCCGCATGGAAGACCCTAAATTTGTGAAGCATTTTGCACAGGCCAAGCGCTTCGGCGCGTATTGCCGCGTGATTGTAGGCGGTGACGTGAAAGCAGGGGATGCTGTCACGCTTACTCAATATCAGGGCGATCGCATCAGCATTAATGAAGTCGCGCAAGCATATTTTTCTAATGCGAAGATAACTGACGACGAAATACGCCGCCTGCTTGCCGTCCCTATCGACATCCGTAGTCGCAACCATTATGAAGAAAAACTTGCGAAAAAGACGAATGTCGGCAAATAGAAAGCATATGATGCTCGTGCTATCTTGCATTTAGGGGGCAAGCCCTGTTATCAATTAATCATCGTCATTGCCTCTACCGCCGGATTGACCACCGCCCCCACATCGGCTAAGCCAATCTTGAGCGAAATCTTTCAATCTGGTGGTGGAGAGGCACAGTTATCCCCACGCCAGAAGAGGCCATCATCAATAACAACCAGCACTAAAATAGCGACAGGGCAGTGGAGCATCGCACCAGTTATTTATCAGCGACATAATCAGCTTATTTATCACAAAAACTGACAACCCCGCATTATATATTTTCCCTTAATATAAAATTATTTTATTGACATAGCCATAGACCAAAATAATCAAGCCACTAAAATCTTACACCAAATAACCATAATCATTGACGTATAATATGCTTAACGTTAAAATCCTACGTTGTGATTTAATTGATTTTTACTTTTCATTCAATTTATTTAGGGGGCACTGTGAGAAACTTACGTTTACTTTTAGGTCTATTCCTTACCGTTTTATCGTTGACAGCTTGCGGTGGGGGAAGCCAGAGCCAGACAGAAACACAAGCTGATGCTCAGTTTACAGTAGGCATTATCAACATTGCCGCTATTCTAAACCCGGTGATTGATGGTATTCGTGACGGCATGGCGGAACTAGGATACACGGAAGGCCAAAATGTGACTTATCTATATGATGGTCTTGTCACAACAGATGCTATTCCCGACTTGGTGGCCGCTTTTGAAGAACAAGGGGTTGATGTCATTGTTGTACTCACAACACCTGCCGCTGTTGCCGTGCGCCAGGCTACCGCAGAAACCCGTACACCGGTTGTTTTTGTCCCGGTTAACGACCCCATCACAGCAGGCATTGTAGATGACCTTGTGGAGCCAGGCGGCAACATTACCGGCATCATCAGTGGGCAAAGCGAAGACCGCCGTCTGGAATGGTTACTCACTTTTGCGCCTGATGCCCAGCGCATTTACTATCCCTACAACCCCGACGACCTCAGCCCATCTCGTACACTGGCGTTTCTGCAAGCAGAAGTCGCTCCACGCTTTAATGTTGAACTTGTTCCAGTAGAAGCACCTGATGAAGATGCAGTACGTCAGGCCATTGAAAATATTCCCGATGATATTGACGCCATTTACCTGCCGTCAGACGCCCGCGTAGGGGCATTGTTGACTGAGTGGGTGGCGATGGCACAGGAGCGTGGTCTGCCGCTATCCGGCTCATCCCTGGCCCATGTGGAAGCAGGGGCGCTTTGCTCTTACAGCTATAGCCCATATGAAAGCGGTAAGCAATCAGCCCGCCTAGTGGATCAAATTCTGCAAGGGACAGACCCCGGCACCCTGCCGATTGAAACCGCCGAGCCGCTATTCTCCGTTAATCTACTGGCCGCGCAAGCGATCGGGTTTGATGTTAGTGAGGATATTCTCATACAAGCGAATATCATCGTGCGCGCTGGCGAGGAGGGCTAATGTTTAGTAGCTTACGGGTACGCCTAACGGTTGTCTTCGTGCTTTTGGCTGTTGTTCCGCTAATAGTCACGATTACCATTGTCGCTTTGCAGAGCTTTGGCACACTGCAAGACGAGTCTATCCGCTTGCAACAATTGGCCGCCCGTAGTGTGCTAGCAGAAATTGACGCTGAACTCCGTCAGAGCGAGAATGAATTACGCTTTCTAGCGGAAGTTCGCGCTTTGGCGGCGTTGCCACTCGATGAACAACGCCTTCAGTTACAAAGCCTGTTCACCCAACGGCGGGAATATAACGAGATTACCCTGTTGGATGCCGAAGGGCGCGAAATAGTGCGCTTTTCGCGTTTGGCATCCATTGTGGATGCTGACCTGACCACCCGCGCTGATGAGCCAGAATATGCCAGTGTTATTAACACAGGCAATATCTATTACAGCACGGTCGAATTTGACGATTCTGTGCGTGAGCCGTTGCTGACAATCGCCGTGCCCGTCCGCGACTTACGTACAAATGAAATCAGCTATGTACTCACAGCGGCCTTGCGCTTCCGTCAAGTGTGGGATTTAATCGCGCTCATCGACCTGACGACTGAAGGCGAAATCTACGTTACCGACTCTGCTGGGCGCGTAGTCGCACATCGTAACCCAACCGTTGTGCTTCGCTCCACCAATTTTAACGTACCTGCTCAGGACGGGCGCGCGACAGGCTTAAACGGGGATGAAGTCATCCTAGCCACCCAACGCCTGACGCTTGGCACACAGGAACTCATCGTCGTCGCGGAACGCCCACTCAGTGATGCGCTGGCCTTAGCCACAGATACACTCACGCTTTCGGCCATCATCACCGTGATTGCGTTGCTGGTTGCGGTTGGCTTCGTCGTGATTGTCGTGCGGCAGGTCGTCCGCCCAGTGGAAGCACTCTCTCAAGTTGCCGGGCAAATCCAAAGCGGAGACTTATCCCGGCAGGCGGTGGTACGCGGTAAAGACGAAATCAGCGTCTTAGCACAGACCTTCAATGATATGACCAGCCAGCTACGCCAATCTATCGAGACACTGGAAAGCCGTGTTAATGAGCGCACGCGCGATTTGCGGGTTGCGTCGGAGGTGTCCCAACAGGTAACGCGCGTGCTGGACTTAAAAGACTTGCTTCCTGCATTGGTCAACCTCACCCGCGATGGCTTCGGCTTATCCCATGTTTCTGTGTTTTTGTATGATGCCGACGAGAAAATTCTACGGCTTCAGGCCAGTTCTGGTTCAGTCGGCACGGCGATGCTCAGTTCTGGCAGGCAGTTCTCGCTGGACGACAAAGGCTTAGTCCCACTTGCGGCGCGGACGAACCAACCGCAGATTATCAATGATGTGACGCTTTCCGGTGATTTCTTCGCCAATCCATTTTTACCAAGTACATTGTCAGAGGCCGCGCTCCCGATGCGTGTCGGTAATCAGTTTATTGGTGTGCTGGATATGCAAGCGGATTCTAAGGAATATTTCAGTGCAGAATATGCGGATATTTTGCAATCTCTAGCCGGGCAGATTGCTGTCGCTGTCCGCAATGCGGAACTGTTCTCCGAAGTCCAGCTAGCACGAGATGAAGCTGAGCAAGCCAATATCGTTAAATCGCAGTTTTTATCTGCCATGTCACATGAACTCCGTACCCCGCTTAATGCTGTGCTGAACTTCACGCAGTTTGTCTCCACCGGGATGCTTGGCCCCGTCAACGAAACTCAGGTGGATATGCTGGACAAAGTAGTACATAGCGGCAAGCATTTACTCGGCTTGATTAATGATGTGTTGGATATTTCCAAGATTGAGGCAGGGGCGCTCAAGCTATTTGTGGAAGACGATATAGACCTCGCCAAAGAATTGGAACCTATCGGCGCGACAGCAGTAAGCTTGCTGGATGACAAACCCGTGAAGGTCATCACCCAAGTGGCGGATAACCTGCCGCTAGTGGTTGGGGATCGTCGGCGCTTACGGCAGATTATGCTCAATCTTGTGTCCAATGCCTGTAAGTTCACCGAAGAAGGCTATATCAAAATTACGTTGCAACAAGCCGACGACCACATTCACTTTGCTGTAGAAGACACAGGCAGTGGCATCGCGCCGGAAGACCATCAAGCCGTGTTTGAAACCTTCCGCCAGACGGATACAGGGCTTCGGCAAGGGGAGGGCACAGGCTTGGGTCTGCCGATTTCACTCCGCCTTGCAGAAATTCACGGGGGCCGCCTGTGGTTCGATAGTTCGTTAGGCGTTGGGTCAACCTTCCATATGATGATGCCCATTCAAAACCCACAACTCTTGCCAACCATCACATCAGAAGGAAAAAGCCATGCAGTCTAAGCCAAGCATCCTATATGTTGAAGATGAGCCGATGAGCCGCATGGTCATGTCAATCTTGTTAACCAAAAAACTTGGCCTGGAAGATGTCACCATCTTCGCAGACAGCGCGGACTTCATAGAGCGTGTGAAGAACCTGCCCTATAAGCCGGATGTCGTGTTTTTGGATATTCATGTCCCCCCTTATGATGGCTTCCAGATGCTCTCCATGTTACGCGCCCAACCGGAATATCAGGATGTGCGTGTTATCGCGCTCACGGCCAGCGTGATGAATGAAGAAGTACAGGAATTAAAACAAGCAGGGTTTAATGGTGGCATCGCCAAACCCATAGACCAGACAATCTTTGATACGCTACTCAAGCGTATCATCAACGGTGATGAAGTGTGGAGTATTGTATAATTACTTAACATTCTCAATCATCGTTGCCAAGCAAGGAGTAACCGAATGATTTTAAAAGACAAACGAATCTTCATCGTAGAAGATGACCTGAAGAACAAGGCCATCGCACAGATGTTGCTGGAACATGCCGGCGCGATAGTCAAATTTGACCGTTGGGGTGTGGATACCGTCGCACGGCTAAGTCAATTTCTTCCGGTGGATCTCATCCTGCTGGATTTAATGTTGCCGCGTGGCGTGACAGGATTTGATGTCTTTACAGAAATCCGCGCCTACGAGCAATATAACCATATTCCCGTAGTGGCTGTCTCTGCGTCGGATGCTTCCGTTGCTATCCCCCGTGCTAAGGATTTAGGCTTTGCCGGGTTTATTGTCAAGCCGATTGATTTTCATAACTTTACCAAACAGATTGCGGAAGTTCTCGCAGGCAAAGCCATATGGGAATCATCCAGTACGAGCTTTGCTTCAACTTAATATACAATCACAGTCATCCAATCCACCCTACAGAGAGGCTATCCAATGGCAACACACGCGCTAATCATTGATGACGACAAACTGAACTTAGAGGTGCTAGGGTTATTGCTTAAGTCCGAAGGGGCAACCTTTACATCTGTTCAGGATCCCACCAAGCTCGATGCAATATTGGCGGGACAACCAGCGTTTGACATTGTGTTTTTGGACTTGGAAATGCCTAAAATAGATGGTTATGCCACCTTCAATATGTTGCGCCGTCATCTGGGGGCAAGCGTGCCTATCATCGCCTGCACCGTTCACCTCAACGAGATGGAAAGCGCCCGTGAATTGGGCTTTAACGGTTTCATCGGCAAGCCACTGGATCAAACACGCTTTGTCCGGCAGTTTGACCGCATCGTGAATAATCAACCCGTTTGGGACACAGATTAACCTCCAACAACCCGATTTTGTCTCGGTTTTGCCAACCTTGCCACACAAGCAAAGTTAGAAAAACTAGCCGAACCGGACAAAATCGAATATCATTGTTACAAATAGGTTATACGGATGTTTCAATATGGCAATAGTGGAAGATTACACGCTCTCTATTTTGGTTGTAGAAGATGACGAAGACACGGCAGAGGTGGTGTGTACTTTGCTCGAAGAAGCCGGTTATAAAGCCCATGCGGTGGATAGCGGCTACACGGCACTCAGTCACATTGAGATGCAAAAGCCGGACTTAGTCCTCTTGGATTTAAAACTGCCCGATATTGACGGGCTGGAATTACTCAAAGCGGTACGTGCGAATTCATTTTTGCCGATGATTGTCATTAGCGGCATGGGGCAAGACCGTGACCGTGTCTATGCCCTGGAAGCGGGCGCGGATGACTACATGGGCAAGCCGTTTTCCCACGAAGAACTGATTGCACGAGTGCGTGCCCTCATGCGTCGTGTGGAGTGGACACCCCGACCGGAGACCGTGCTCAAGGTGCGCCAGCTAGAGCTGGATATGCCACGCCGTTACGCCACCATCGGCGGCGAAAAACTGCACCTGACACCCATCGAGTACGGCATCTTGGTCACGTTGATGCGAAAAGCCGGGCATATCGTCACCCATGATGAACTATTACATGCGGTCTGGGGCGATAGCTACAAAGGCGACTATTCAGTATTACGGGTAAACGTCAGCCGCTTACGCCAAAAGCTGGAAAACAGCCCCCGTCGTCCGTCTTACATCGTCACTGTGCCCGGGCGCGGCTACTGGATGCCATTAAACCGCAGTTAGCCGAACCTAGCGGAATATGCTAACCTAGATGACATCGTTATTCTCATTTTTTATCCTTATGATATGAGGTGCGCTTATGTCGTCTGATTATGCAATCATCGCACCGATTTATGATCGGCTCGGACTATCTGATTTTGCTACAAACATAGCATCCAAACTACTGACCGCCGCCCAACAACGCGATTGGGTCGGGCGGCGTATACTCGACTTAGGCTGTGGTACAGGTGGGTTAACCCGGTGGTTTGCCGGGCTTTCCTCCAATTACTCTATTACCAGCCTGGACAACAGCCCGGAGATGCTCCAGCAACTTCGGGCATCCCTACGGCAGACCGGCCAGGTGCGTATGGTAGAGGCAGACATCCGCGCATTAGCACAGGCGGACATCAACACGGTGGATATGGCCTTGTCCATAGATACTATGAACACCATGACTAGCCTGCGCGAAATTGAAGTTGTCCTGCAAAGTGTTTCCAGCATTTTGCCAGAAAAAAAGTATTTTATCTTTGATTTACACACCACACGCGGCCTCACGCATTTAGGGCAATCCGGCGATGTGATGGTTCATAACGATTCTAGTCTGGTGGTTTTCCGCCAGAGCACGTATGATTTTGAGCGTCACTTGTGCGCCCAGACATATCACATTTTCACCCGCGAAGGGGATGTATGGGGGCGACAAACGACCACGCTTTACCATCGAGCATACCCTGTGCAGGCGGTAGCCACCCTTGCCCGGCGTCACCAGTTTGATGTTGTCGGCCTGATGGATGCCGACATGCGCGAGGTTAACGTCAATGCGCTGGATGTCGAGCGTGTTATCTTCATGTTACAAAAGTTGTAGGCGATTATGGATTTGCAAGAAAAAACACTTTCACAATCACAAACAGATGAACTCATCATTCCTGTAGATACCAAACCCAACGCGATCCAGCTTTATGCGTTCTTATCGTTTGTGTTGGGTGCGGGCATCGCTTATTCAGTCGGTAGTACTTTGTTCGAGCTAGGATGGTGTAGCCTGATTGGTGTGTTTTTCGGCGTGGTGGGGGGGGTGACGGCTTCCTTTGTTACGGAAAAAGGGCTTAACGCCGTTTGGGTATCCGACCGCTTCGTGCATGTTTCCAGCACTAGGATTGCATTTGTCTTTGGCGGTAAAGAAAGCCGGAGCATAGACCCTACCGAAAAAATCAATGTAACCGCCTGGCACTTTACCACCAGGCGCCGTTCTCGTGTGCCCAAAGGCTGGATAGTTGCTGGCTTCTCTTTGGAACAAGACGATGTGTATCTGCCCGTGTATGCCCTCATCCCGCCGGATGAACTTGAAAAACTGGAATCAGTCGCGCTCTACCGTGAGTTAAAAGGGAGTCGGCGGGATTATAAAGCTACTGAAGATGTGCGACTTGCCGGAGAGCAACGCCGCTTGCTCATGGCGGAAACAGCCCGTAGCATTGACGGTGTAGAGATGGATCCCGAACATCTCGACCTTTTGATTCTTCATCTTCAAGTCCACTTTCCCGGATGGATGCCCCAGGCATGAGATATAAATTGCTTATTATTGGGCTGTGGTTGGCCTGCTTTATGCTGGCCGTTCCCGTCACCGCCCAACCCACCAACCGCTTACAGGTCAATATCCCCGTAGAAGGGGTGATTACATCGGATGTGCGGTCATTCTCATGGGGGTTCTACGGCTTCCAGGATCAAATGCTTTCCTTCCGGGTACAGGCCACCGATGGCACACTCGACCCGGTTTTGACCATTCGTAATGCGGACGGTCAGCGCATCATCGGTAACGATGACTACGACTATCCCAACACCCGCGACGCACTCATCGAAGGCATCACCATTCCGCGCACAGGGGAGTATGAGGTGATTATCTCTGGCTTTGGCGAGACTTCCGGCGAATTTGTCCTGACGATGCTTCCCGGTTACTCATCCTTTGTTCTGGACGAACGCTTTATCACACAGGGCGATTGGATACCGGATAACGTCAACGTTGATGTAGTAGACGGTATCGCCACCTTGCAGGCAGAAGGCATCGCACAGACGGGTTTATTAGTGAACCCCACGCTCAGTCTGCTGGATAGACATTACGTTGAAATCATTATTGATAGTGTCTCGTCTCGTAACGAATGGGCGGTAGGGCTGGCTGTGCATTATCAGGATGCCCAGAATTATACAGGGGTCTTGGTGAATCAGCGCGGGGAATGGCGCTTGGTCACTTATACGGATGGCGTAGA
>DAIMZF010000108.1:0-11197 GCA_036734085.1 Aggregatilineales bacterium | reverse complement strand
TGCCATTGCTTGCGCGTGGTGTGCCGGAACCATCCGTCCACCTGTGGGCGCAAACGGATTTTGTGCGTGTATTGAACTTCACCGCCGATGCAGAGCAGACGATAACGTTTAGTGTGCTCCCTGCGTTAGAAGAAGACGAGTACCGCATCGCAAATGTGGACTCCTCTTACTACGAGAATAACAACCGACAGGCGACCACATCATTTGTGGCCTTTAGTGAGCGAAGCGCGAACGTTGTTTCCTTCGGCACGATTGACCCTGACGAATATAATCTGAACTTCCGCATTTTGATTGTTGACCGTGCGGGCGCGGTTATAGCAACATCAGATTATACGGAAGGAAGCCGAGAAGCAGACTTCCGCTTTACGTGGCAAGCTCCCAGCACAGGATGGTTCGGCATATATGTGGAGTATGACGAAGAACCGGGCGTTGGTGGCGCGTGGGTGCGCGTGGATAATGTCGAGATATTTCGTAGTACAGTGCGCGGACGGCAAGAAATCGCGGAGATATATGGCGAAACACCTGCACCCGAAGTTATCGCGCCCTTCTGCACCAACTGCGTCACAACCACCGCACGTACCAACATGCGCTTTGAAGGCCGCCGCACATTGGGCGAATTCTTCAGCCTGCAACTTACCCCGTTGATACTGGAAACACGCGATTTGTTCGTGCGGTTGGTGCTGGTTGGCGCGGCGGCGTACTTCATCGGGCGAATGTTAATTAACGTGCGCTTCGGCACGCCGGACACAATCCGATCATTGGAAAGTACCATGTCGATGGGGGGCGGCTTCCTCATCTTATTGTATTTAGGCGTACAATTTACGCTGTTTTTCTCGCCGGGCGCAACCGTGCTTAATCAGCTAAGTTTTATGATATTCTGTACGCTGATTCTCGTCGCGTTTCTGTATGCGGCACTACAGTTCATCAAAGGCAATGTCACGGATGCGTCACGCGGGCTGGTCATCTTGTGGCTTGTCTCAATCCCGGTGATTTGGACGATACTGACCGGATTAAGTGCAATTGACGGCGGCGTTAACCCACGTTTCCCGGTCATCAATAGCCAGAACTACGGCGGCATGTTGCTGACCTTACTCTTGTCTGCTGTGTCGATTGTGCTGTCGTTCCCACTCGGCATCTTATTGGCGTTAGGGCGTCAGAGTAATTTGCCCATCGTCAGCCTGTTTTGCACGGTTTTTATCGAAATCGTGCGCGGCGTGCCGTTGATTACCCTGCTGTTCTTCGGGCGCTTCATTCTTCCGTTCTTCGGTTTTGGTCTGGGTGATGTTGACCTTGTTGTGCGGACGATGGTCATGCTCACGTTCTTCACTGCCGCTTACATGGCGGAGGTGGTGCGGGGTGGCTTGCAGATTATCCCCAAAGGCCAGATAGAAGCGGCGCAGGCACTGGGTCTGAATGGTTTATGGACGGCCATTTTCATCACGCTACCGCAGGCACTACGCGCCGTCATCCCGGCGATTATGGGGCAAGCGGTCAGCCTGTTTAAAGATACTTCATTGGTGTTTGTCATCGGCTTGTTCGAGATGCTCGGCACGATGAATCAGGTATTGGGCGATGCCCAGACTGGCTATACACTGTTCACCCGCGAAGGTTACTTATACGTGGGTGTTGCCTACTTCTTGTTTGCGTATATCATGGCAGATGTCAGCCGTCGCCTGGAGCGTACCGGTGCAGGAAGCATCCGCCACACGAATTTGTAAGCCCGTTACGGAGATTAAATAATGGCAGAGACACAACTCGATACGACGGCTAACCCGCATCATATCGGAGAGAATGACATCATCCAGTGCATCGGCTTGAACAAGTGGTATGGCGACTACCACGCCCTGCGCGACATCAACATGGGGGTTAAAGAGCGCGAAGTCGTCGTCGTGATTGGCCCGTCTGGTTCCGGCAAATCAACCCTTATCCGGTGTATGAACCGCCTTGAGGAACATCAGGAAGGGCAGATTTTTGTTGATGGCATCGAGCTAAGTAATGACTTGAAGAACATCAACGCAATCCGCCGGGAAATTGGCATGGTGTTCCAGCAGTTTAACCTGTTCCCCCACCTGACGGTTGTTGATAACGTCACGCTGGCACAACGCTACGTCCGCCGTCGCTCCAAAGCCCAGTCGGAGCAAGTGGCGCTTGACCTTTTAGAGCGTGTGGGCATCCACGACCAGGCCTATAAATATCCCGGACAGCTTTCCGGCGGCCAACAACAGCGCGTCGCTATCGCACGGGCTTTAGCCATGCAACCGAAAATCATGCTTTTCGACGAGCCGACATCCGCGCTTGACCCGGAGATGATTAAAGAAGTGCTGGACGTGATGAAAGAACTGGCACGTAGCGGTATGACGATGGTTGTTGTGACGCACGAAATGGGCTTTGCGCGGGAAGTAGCAGACCGTGTGATTTTTATGGATAGTGGGCGTGTGGTGGAAGTCGGCACGCCGGAGCACTTTTTCGAGAATCCGCAACATGACCGCACCAAGCTGTTTTTATCACAGATTCTTTAGCGCAATCAAGCGCAATCAACGCAGTCTACATCAACGGGCGGAAAGCGATGTTTCCGCCCGTGTGTTTTCCTCTTAGCTTAACCGCTCAATAATCGTGCCTGTGCCCATGCCACCGCCACAGCACATCGTTTGCAGGCCGTAACGCTTGTCGTGTGTATCCAGCGCGTGGATGAGAGTCGTCATCAAGCGTGCGCCACTGCCGCCTAACGGATGCCCTATCGCAATTGCGCCACCATGCACATTCACCTTGCTCATGTCCGCGTTGGTCTCTTTGTGCCACATGCCAATGACGGCGGCGAAGGCTTCGTTCACTTCAAAAATATCAATATCCGCCATGCTCAACCCACTGCGGCTGAGTGCTTTTTGGGTCGCGCCGATTGGCCCGGTCAGCATCAGGTGGGGGTCGCTACCGACTGTCACAGAGGTGACAATCCGTGCGCGGGGCTTTAGCCCTAATTCTCTGGCACGGTCAGCCGTCATGACCAGCACCGCCGCCGCCCCATCACTGATTTGACTACTGTTCCCGGCGGTGGTCACGCCATCCGGCGTAAATACGGGGTCAAGGTCGTTCATCCGGGCGCGGTCAGCATTATGGCGGATGCCTTCGTCCGCCGTGACCATCACTTTATTGCCTTCTTTATCCAGCCCTTCAAGCGGCAGAATTTCCGCCGATAGCCAGCCGGATTGGGTGGCTTTAGAGGCGCGGACATGGCTCTCGTAGCCGATGTCATCGACCTGTTGGCGGCTTATGCCCCACTTTTTAGCGATTTTATCCGCAGAGATGCCCTGCGGAATCATGTCATGGTTTGTCATGATGCGGTCGGTGAAGGGTTGGCCGCCCACCATTGAACTCCCCATCGGCACGCGGGACATATTTTCCACGCCACCGGCAATCACAATATCATTCTGCCCACTGGCAACCATCGCGGCGGCGATGTGTACCGCCTGTTGGCTACTGCCACACTGGAAGTCTACGCTGGTAGCGGGTGTCTCAATCGGCAGTTCAGCATCCAGCGCAACGTTACGCGCAATGTTGAAGGTTTGTTCACCAACCTGGCTCACACACCCGAACACCACATGGTCAACAAGCGCGGGGTCTAGGTTAGCGCGTGCCAGCACTTCACACACGACGAAGGAGCCTAACCGCACCGGATGAGTCTCGCGGAAAGCACCATTGCGGCGGCCTAAAGCCGTGCGGACGGCATCTACAATAACAATATCGGTCATTTTTAAAGTCCTTTAAAAATCTATAATCGAACGAGTATTTAAATAGTTGCCACTATCTTACCGCAACTTGCATAAATCGCGCACATAAATGAGGTGTTTTTTCATCATCAGGGGTGAATAGGTTATAATGGCTTGCTAGGATAGCGCACTGATAGCATAATTAACCTATGTTTGAAGCCAACCAGTTAAGGAACGTGTGTGAAGCGATTGATTATACTAGGCGCGTTGGTGCTAGGGGCTTGCAGTAGTAGTGCGGCAGCTAACCCCAGTAACAACGAGGTGACAGAAGTCGTTGTCACCGCAAACGAGATTGTCACAACGGAAGCGACGGAAGCACAAGACGCCGTCACGGTGGTCGCGCAAGCTGATGAACCCACAGTCGCGCCCATCCAACAGCCGCAACCCGCGCCGGAAGAACCCGCCCTGCCATTGACGGCACGCGGAGAGCAGATTGTGGCGTTGGTCAACGGCCAGCCAATTACTCTGATTGAATTTCAGCGTGTGCTTGATCGCTTTGAAATTACGGACATCGCCAGCTACGACGCGATAGCGGCACGGGAACTGGATAAACTCATCGAGCAGACGATTATCAACCAGGCCGCCGAAGGGCTGGGGATTGATGTACGTGCGGAAGAGATCGAAGCGGAATACCAGGCCATGCGCGAGATTATGCCCGACGATAACGAGTGGCGGCAGTGGTTGACGAATAATCGCTTTCTCAATGAGAGCGAATTCCGTCTGGCGACACTCGACGCGCTGACAACCGCCCAAGTGCAGATTGTGGTCTTGGAGCAGGTAGAAAACCTGACCATCCAGCAAGTGCAAGCGCGGCATATTCTGGTGACATCCCAGGCGGAAGCCCAGACCGCTTATGCCCGATTACAAGCAGGGGAAGACTTCGGCACTGTCGCCCGCGAGATGTCTATAGACGAGACCACCCGCACAAGCGGCGGTGATTTAGGCGAAAATGGCGGCTGGATCATCGCGGACGATTTAATCGTGCCGGAATTAGCGACCTTAGCCCTGCGCCAGCCGGACGGCAGTTACAGCGAGCCTTTCCCTACCATGCTAGGCTGGCACATCGTCCAGACGTTAGCGCGTAGCGAGCGCCCGGCACAACCGGAGGAAGCGGCCAGCGTCCGCGCACAGGTTTTTGCACAATGGTTAGCAGAGCAGATGAGCACAGCAACCATCGAGCGATATGTAGATTAAAAGAAGTCATGAATTAAAATTTTGTCGGCCATCAATGGAGAAAGCGCGATGAGCAAACGAACTGCACGGATTTATAACCTGATGTCACTGATATTTGTGACGCTATCGGTTGTCTGGGTTATCGTGGTCGTTATCCTCCTCGCATCGGGGTAAACAAACGTATGTCTCGCTCAACTGCACGGATTTATAACTTCATCAGCCTGCTATTTTTGCTACTCACTGTCGGCATGGTGGGGCTTGTATCATTTTTATTCCTCACCGTAGACCCGGAAGCTCGGCAACCTGCCGTCGCGTTTGCCACCCGTATTGTCATCCCAACGGAAACACCGTCGGATACCCCTACGTCCACCAACACACTGACGGTCACGCCTTCCCCGACCAATACGCTGTCGCCTACCCCGTCAGAAACGGCTGTGCCTTCCGCAACGTTGACGCCGACCGAAACCCTGACACCTACAGCGACCACCACGCTGACAGTCACGCCTTCCCCGACGATTACGTTTACGCCCAGCATCACGCCGACGGCGACCAACACGCCGTTACCTTCGCCCACGCCCACCCCCACCGGGCCATCCGCCACGCCCACAGCGACCGACTCGCCGTTCCTGTTCAGTCAGGAAGGCATTACGGAGTTCCGCCCGAACATTGCTAACGTCGCCGGTTGTGCGTGGCAGAGTGTAGCAGGTACGGTCTTTGGGTTGGATGGCTTGCCCTCCCCCCAGCGTTACGTGGTGCGTGTGTTTAACAACAATGTGAACTTTGCGGTACAGACCGGGACAAACTCTTTCTACGACCCGGTAGCCGGATGGGAAATTCAGGTTGCCAACATCATCAATGCGGAAACCTATTTCGTCCGGTTGGAATCGTTGGGTGGCATCATCATCTCAAGTGATGTTCAGGTGACTTTCCCGCAGGATTGCGGCAGTAACGTAGCTTTCGTCACCTTTAGACAGACGCGGAGTGGCTAGGCCGATGCCCAATGACCCAAAACGGACGCCGCCCGATGAAACAGAAGACCTCTCCGCGCTTTCGGACTTAGCCGCAGAGGTCATCGGGAATGACGGCATCACCATCACGGCGGAAGAAGACTCGCGCTTCCGCCGTCCAACAACACCCAACGCGGAGCGATTCCCGCCCCTGTTGGACGATTACGAGCCAGAAAACGACGCTATCGCGCCGGCCCGTAGCCAGGCACAGCCAGCCCCCACGCCACACAAACAAGCTGGCGGCGGTTGCCTGTATAACCTGATGACACTGGTTTTTCTGGCAGGCACAGTCGGTTTGATTGTCTATTTTTCCACCATCTGGGTAGACCCCTATTCGCCCCTGAATCCGCTTGCGCCGCCGACGCCGTTTATCGAAGTCAGCGCCACACCGGATACTATCGCTATCGCTACGTATGAGACTGAACTTACACTGGCCGCCATCCGCCCAACGGCGCAGGCGATGGTGGATATGCCGCCGCCGACATTTGAGCCGGAAGCACCGCCAACAGCCGATGTAACCGCCGAACCAAGCAATACCCCACGCCCGGAATTCGTGTTCACATTACAAGAGCCGGGTGTTGTGTACCGCCAGAATAGCAATCAACGGGCGTGCAGTTGGGAGAGCATCACGGGAACCATCTTTGACATCAACGGCCAGCCACTCAATAACTACAGTATCCAGATTATTGATATTGAAGACGCACGCTTTAGTGTGTCGGTCAGGAGTGGTGTCTTTGAGAATTTGGGGCCGGGCGTCTACGAACAATTCCTGAGTAACACACCCCGTCAAAAACGCTATACGATCCAACTGTTTGACCCGGTAGGGTCAGCCGTTTCGGAGCCATTTCTCATCTTCACACGCGATACCTGCGCGGAAAACATCGCAGAGGTGAACTTCGAGCAAGTGCGTTAACTATCATCCGGCAAGCGCGACCACGAAAGGTACAACATGAGTGATCCATCAGATAACGGGCTGAATGCCATCAGCGATAAATTGCCGCAGGATGGCGGGCTGAAGATACCCCCGCCTGTCTTTATATTTTTGGGGGGTGAAGTGCTGGAGGCGACGGATACAACGCTTACCATTCGTTATCCGGTCAAAGAAGTTTATCAAAATCCATTCGGGTTTATGCAAGGCGGGCTGTTGACCGCCCTCATTGATAACACCATTGGCCCACTTAGTTTTATGGTGGCGAACCCCAGTGTGACCACACAACTCAACACGACTTACATCCGCCCGGTGGGGCCGGATGAGGAATTTATCGTCGTGACGGGCAAGATGACGCACAAAACGCGGCGTCAACTATTTATGGAAGCTGAAGTGAAGAACGCCGCCGGGAAAGTGGTGTGCTTCGCCCATGCGATTCACACCATCCTCAATACGGAATAAGCAATCCAACAAGCAAACAGGCGTCTATTCCGCCTCTGGCATCAGCGCGGCTTCCAGAGAGAGCAGGCGCTCTTTCCATTCCACCCCCCACCGATACCCCGCCAGCGTGCCATCCGACCGCATCACGCGATGGCACGGAATAGCAATCGCTAAATGATTGTGCCCACAGGCTTGTGCAACCGCCCGGACGGCCTTCGGACGGCCAATGCGTTGCGCTAATTGGCTGTAGCTCAATACTTCGCCGGGCGCGATGCGCTTGATTTCCGCCCATACTTCGCGCTGAAACGTCGTACCCTGCAAAATATCCAGTGGCGGACAAAACTCCGGCGAACGCTGGTCTAAAAATGCCACCAACTGATTGCCATATTCCTGCACAGCGTCCGCGTTTTCGTTCAGGGTCGCCTGCGGCAGTAATGCACGCAGTTCGTCCAGGCGGCTCTCTACGATTCCGGGCGTCTTGACCATGCCACAAAGGGAAATAAAGCACACACCACGCTCCGTCGCCGCGATAAGTACAACGCCTATCTGGGTGGAAAAGAGGCCATAACACACCTTAACGCCCTGCCCGCGCTGGCGCATCTCGCCCGGTGTCAGGCCATATCGCATCACCAGCGCGTCGTGCAACCTGCCCGTGCTGGAAAAACCCGCCGCCATCGAAGCCGTCAACACGTCTTCACCAGAATGCAGATACTCCCGCGCAATCTCGGCCTGACAATCCCGGAAGTAGCGGCGTGGACTGGTCAACATCACATCGCGGAAGTTACGCTCTGTCTGGCGGCGTCCCCAAGGGGAAACTTTCATCATCTCATCCACGTTCAGCCGTTCGTACCCTTGCATGGCCTGGCGGCATATCTCTAACGCAATTTGTTTTACAATGTCCTGAGAGTCGCAATTTAGCATAATTTTCCTCTACCTTATGTCACCATCTCTAAGCCGAATAACATTAATTCTCGTTGCCGCATCGCCGCGACAATTGCGGCTTCCAGTGCATCCGTGTGCAGGTGTTGCATCAGAATAGTCTGCGGAGTTTGCAACCAAGCCTCACGGTTGTTTATCACCAGCATCACATCTGTATGACGAGGGGAAGTCGATGTCACGGTGCTGATGTGCTGAAAGATAAGTTCGGCATCCGGCGTGCGGGCGTCAAAAATAATGACATGCGGCACATAAAAGATGTATTGCGCCAATGCTTCATAGACGCTTTGCGGCTGGATGAGATGCCACCCCCGCGCCGCGAAACGCGCCTGTGTAGGGTCATCCGCATGGCCGATGTATAAGGCGATGATCGTTTGCTCAGTCATGGTTTAATCTCCGTGTTTGGCTACAATCTATTTGTAGCACATCCGCAGGGGGCTAAACCACCCGTTGCGCGACATAGTAGCACACACAGCCATATTACAATACACTCAGAGGCTGTGCGGAAAACGCTAGCATATGCCGCTATTGATTCACCCATACCCTTATCCATAACCAGAAAGGTACGCAACCCCGATGACCCTCTTAGACCGTGTACGATTAAAACACATCACACTCATGCAGAAGACAATCGCCACACTGAACAATGTTTTGGCGGATGTGACGCCAGAGCAAGCGGCGACGCTCCGCGATGGCGCAGACGGCTGGACAATCCTTGAAGTGCTGTGCCATCTGCGTGATTTCGATGGCATATTTCAGGGGCGCGTCCGCCTGATGTTAGACCAGGATAACCCCTTATTGACCGCGTATGACCATCTGGCTTTAGCCGTAGAAAATGACTACACCAATCAGGATTTTAGCCAGGTATTAGCGGAACTTAACCAGAGCCGTGCGGATTTTGTCGCGCTGTTCAACAGCTTAAGCGCGGAACAATGGGAGCGTGGCGGCGTGCATCCCGAAGCAGGCGCTATCACGTTGACCGACTCGTTGATGCAGGTCAGCCATCATGATAGTGACCATATTGAGCAAATCACACGGATTTTGCGGGATAGCCGTTAAGCCCGGTGATTATCAATTTTGTTGAAGGTCTTGCCGAAGATGAACGGGCTACCGGGTGCAAAATCATGCGGGAAGCCCATTTCAATTTTGCTGACCTCATCCAGCCGGGCCAGTTGCTCGGCTGTCAGTTCCCATGTCAGGCAATCCATCGCATCGCGCAATTGTTCCGCAGAGCGTGCGCCCAATATGGGGAAAATCTGTGCGCGGTGTTGCTGTTGGCGTACCCAGTTAATCGCCACTTGTGCGGATGGCTTACCTGTTTCTTCCGCAATTTTCACTACCGTCTTGACGGTATCCAATGCCTGATTGCTCAGTTGCAGGCCGTCTTTGTTAACCCGGGTCGGGGCGTCAACATCTTGCAGGAACTTCCCCGTCAATACACCGGAATTCAACAACCCCCACGCCATCACCCCCATATCCCAATGTTTGGCGGTGGGCAATAGCTCGCGTTCTACATCCCGGCGGAGCAAGTTATACATCACCTGCAGGCCGATAAAGCGCGACCATCCGCGTAACTCCGAGATCGTGTTGGCCTGCGCGACAATGTGCGCGGGTGTATCCGACACAGCGATATAGTTCACCTTGCCCATTCGCACAAGGTCATCCAGCCCGCGCAGAATTTCATCAATGGGGGTCATATAATCCCATACATGCAAGTAAAACACGTCAATCATATCCGTCTGCAAGCGGCGGAGGCTGGTCTCTACGGAGCGCATCATATTTTTACGGTGATTGCCGCCGTTATTGGGGTCGGTATTGGTGGTTTTGGTCAGGGTATATTTGGTCGCCACCACGAAGTAATCCCGGTCAGCCTTAAGGAAATCGCCGATGAATTCCTCACTGGTGCCATCGGTGTAATTGATGGAAGTATCCACAAAGTTACCGCCTGCCTGCGCGAAGAGGTCAAACTGTTTTTGACTTTCCGCTTTGCTCGCGCCCCATCCCCACGTTTCCCCGAACGTCATTGTGCCTAAACACAGTTCGGATACACGTAACCCACTTTTGCCAAGCAACTTATACCGCATAACCCCACTCCTTTATCATCATAGTCTTTTATGAACCGTCATTAGTCCGCGTTACCCCACAGGCTAACACACATGCGGTTATAGCGCCAACCTACTTGCGCGGATAATAAATTGACCTATAATGCCGCTATATCTTATGACTTAATGAGATACTTTATCGACATTAATTAAAGGATTTAGACGATGGACTCCTTGCGGGAATATGGCTCCGGCTTTTTAGGCACAGGGGCAAGCATGGCGGCAGATTTAACGCTGTTGGCCTATGTGCTTATCCTGGCCCCATTGATGATTATTGGCTATCTGTTTGCACGCGGCCAAAAGTTTGACCCCCATCATAAACTCGTGATGACCACCGTCACACTGGCGAATTGGGTGTTGATTCTGCTGGTGATGGCCGTCAGCTATTCGCAGGCTGTCGCGCCCGCCGTGCCGGATGGACTATCCGAGCAAAGCGTCTGGTTGCCTGTGTTGCACCTCATCACAGGCGGCATTGCACAGGTTTTAGCCACCTATCTGCTCATCCGCATGTGGTTTGAAAAACAACTGCCGTCGGCTTTAAAAATCAAGAACATCAAACTGCCCATGCGGATTACGCTCTCGCTGTGGTTAATCACGATTATGCTGGGCGTGGCACTGTACTTCACATGGTATTCACCCAGCACCGCCAGCGCGGACGCACCGCCGCCCGTTGCCACCGAAGAAGCGCCCGGTGATGCGGATGAATCCGGCTTGATTGTGCCTGTCAGCACGGAAGAAGCCGATAGCGATGAACCCGTCAGCACGGAAGAGGCTGATAGCGATGAAGATGAACCCGTCAGCACAGAAGAGGCTGATAGCGATGCAGATGAGCCTGTCAGCACAGAA
>DAIMZF010000107.1:0-11360 GCA_036734085.1 Aggregatilineales bacterium | reverse complement strand
CGCGCCTGTTTGATGGGGAATTCCAACGGCTGATTAACGCCATCCGTGCCCAAGTGGAAATTGTATTGCAAAACCAACGTCTGCTGACGGAAATGCAAAAGGCCGCCGCCCGTTTGGGGGCGCAGGTGCGCGTCTTGCAGACGATCAACCACATGAGCACAGTCATCACCGGCGCACTCGACCAGCAGACGCTCTTCGACAACACCTCCGAAGCGATGTACAACGCGCTGAGTGTTGACCATGTGGGGCTGGCACTTTACAACCCGACAACCGATACATCCACTGTGGTCAGTGAGTACCCCAAAGATGGCGCGGTGGGCGTGGTCATCGGCATGGATGACGCCATCCAGAACCGTCTGCGTAGCGAGAAGGTTCCGATACGGATTGACCAAATCAGTCAAGCGGATGGACTGGATACCAAGACCCGCGAGATGCTGACGAATTTAGGACTACAATCAATTTTGTTCCTGCCTTTGCTGGATAGTGGCGATGAGTTCATCGGCTCTATCGGGCTGGACTTTAAGACGCCCGGTAAAATTCGTTCAGAGACAGTGGACATCGCCCGCACGATTACGGCACAAATCACCGTTGCGCTCCGCAACGTGCGCTTGCTGGAGGCCAGCAGACGCCAGGCGGAACGTATGGAGCAAATCGCTACATTCAGCCGGGCGGTGCAAGGCTCGCTGGATGTGGAAGAGCTTCTGCGGACGGGCATCCAGAATGTGCGCGAGATTATCGCGTCGGATTATTGCGCGTTGATTTTGTATGATGCAACGTCTGGGCGTCCGCGCCGGGTAAGCTGGCAGGAGGCTACATCCCGGGTGGTTGTTAGTTTGCATAGCGGGCCATTTGCGGATTTACCCGCGACGACCTCAGGCGTGGTATGGAAGGGGCAGGACGCTATCATCGTGCCCGACCACCGCGCACCGGGCGCGTTGCAATTCTCCGGTAGCCGCCATGTGTTGTCGTCGCTTTCCGTGCCCATTTTCTCGCGTGGGGTTCTGCGCGGGGTGATGGAACTCGGCAACAATCTACAGAGTGCATATACCACCACAGACCGCTTTATCCTGCAACAGTTGGTTAATCAGCTTGCTATCGCCATTGAAAACGCGGAAGCCTACCAGCAAAGCCAAAGGGTTGCACAAAGTAAAGCCCTGGTGAATGATATTTCCGTGAAGTTACAGCAACAAACCAACATGGAGCAGATTTTGAATGTGACCATGAATGAACTAGGGCGGGCATTAGGCGCGAAGCGCGGACGCATCCGCTTGACGCCGGACGCTTTAAACAAGGACGACGAACGGGAGAGTGGCACATGAATGCTTGGCTAGAGCGCGTCTTCCCGACAAGTGCTTATCCGCGCACGGTTGACCAATACCGTGCCGTAATGGTGTATGCCACAACGGTGATTCTGTTCGTGTTTTATATGGGTTATGCGCTTTTTGTCACGGAATGGGCGCTGGCGGATGGCCGCCCGGAAGACGCGACCATGTTACAATCCGCGTTTTATAATCCGCTTTTGCCGCAATCGCTGGCGTTTTATGTCATTGTGATTTTAAGCATTGCTTCCTATGTGCTGACGGTGCGTGGGCGACTGAAGATATCGCAATGGTTGCCGCCTGCGTTATGGTACCTTAGCGGTGTGCTTTTGGCGGCGCTCACGGTTGCTTCTCCGGCATTTGCGGCGGTAAACGCGCTGGTGTTGGTGATGCTATCCGGCTTATTGATTGGGCAACGCGGGCTTATCATCGCTATTGTGGTCAGCATCCTGACGATTGTCTTAAGGTTTGCCACCGACCCCAACTACATCCGGCAGGTGGGCGAACCCGGACTGGAAAACGTCGGCGCGCAATTGGTAGGCGGGGCGTTGCTGGTGTATCTCTTCCTGCGTTTTGCTACCGTCAACCGTTCCGAAGGCGCGACGGAAATTATGGAGGATAGCTCCATTACTGCCGCCGTGTTGCGACAAATCGCGCAACAGGTCGCGCTCCGCGTGACACCGCAGAAACTCCTCACAGATATTGTGACGCAAATCGAATACGCCTTTCCATATCTGCACCATGTGCAGGTCTTTTTGTTATCGGAAGATGGCGCCCAGGCGGAAATCGCCGCGAGTACAGGTGAAATTGGGCGTGTTTTGGTGGAGCAAGGCTATACTATTCCGTTGGGTACACAGAGTATCATCAGCCGGGTGATTGAAACCGGCGCGAGCGTGTTGGAAGGCGCGGACGGCTCTACGGGGCGTAATGAACGCCTGCCGGATACCAGCGTGCAAATCGTCTTCCCGTTACGGATTGGGTTAAAAGTCTTGGGCGCGTTGGATTTGCAAAGCCCCCAAACGGATGCCTTCTCGGACTTTTCATCTGTGGCGACGTTTCAGGCGCTATCGGATAGTCTGGCGCTGGCGATTGACAACGTGACACAGTATCAACGGGCGGAGGCACGCTTGCGGGATAACGAAGCATTGGTGAACGAAGCCCGCGCCGCCTTGCAGGAAGTCCAGCGTTTGAATGACCGTCTGACAGGCCGCGCCTGGGCGGACTATCTGCAAAATGGGCATGATGGGGTGGGGGCGATGGTCGATTTTGAGGCCAACATCACACAGTCTGAATTTGAATCCACGCCGACATTGCAGGACGCCATCATGATTAACCAGGTGGTGGAAGGCCGTAACGATGGGGTGCAGATTATCGCTGTGCCCTTGCGGGTGCGTGGGCAGGTTGTAGGCGCGATGGAATTTGAACTGGATGCAACACAGGCGTTCGCGCCGGAAGACCTTGACCTCTTGCAAGAGGTGGGAGAACGCTTCGGCATGGCGGTGGAAAACGCCCGCTTGGTGGACGAAAGTCAACGCCTTGCCCGGCGGGAGGCGCTGGTGAACCAGATCACAGCGCGTTTGCAGGGCACGAACGACATGGAAAACATGCTCAACGAAGCGGCGCGGAGTTTGCGCGATGTGCTGAACGCAGAGCGCGTTTCTATCCGGTTGGGTATACCACCGGTAAAATAAAGGGGAAGACCGATGTTACGATTGCCCTATAACCCCAGAACATCACAGCCTAAACAGAGCGACCGCTTTTTAGACACTATTCGGGCGCGTTTTGTGCGGACGTTAGCCTACGGTGCGTTGGTGGTGGTTTGGGGGCTAATTTTCATTGAAGTCGTCACACCGGAGGTCATCGCGCCGAATCTTGCGTTTACTGCGCCCGCCGTGCATGTGTTGGCGTTTTTTGTGTTGTACTTCCTGCGGGATAACCGCTTTAGTGTATCGCTCATCTACACAATGCAGATTGGCCTGACCATTTTCATCATTGTGCCTGCGAATGACTCCAGCTTTACCATGATTGCGGCGGCGGCGGTGATTATCGCGGCGTACACCTTTAACCGTCTGGCGTATATCACGTTTAGCCTGACGGTCTTCGCCGCTTTAGCGTATCGTGTCGTGCAAAACCTGAATGCTGGCAACGAGGAATTTCTTATCGTCGCTATCTCCGGCCTGATTACACTCAGCATTGCCAGCTTTGGGGCGCGTTACTTCAGCACTACCGTGCAGGACTTTGCACGGCGTAACCAGCGAAACAACGAGCTATTGCAGGCCACAGCGCAGGTTGGGCAAATTGCCAATGCGATTCTGTCTCAGGATGAACTTTTCCGGCAAGCTGTGGAACTTATCCGCGACCGCTTCGACTACTATCATGTGCAGATATTTCTGGTGGATGAAAACCGTCAATACGCGGCACTGGTTGCCAGCACGGGCGACGTTGGACGGCGCTTGATGGCACGTAAGCACCGCCTGGCGGTTGGCTCGCAAAGTGTGATAGGCCGTGTAACACAGGTGGGTGAACCCATTATCGCCCGTGATACTGACCGCGACCCCTTGCACGCCCGCAACGAGTTATTGCCCAATACGCGCTCGGAACTGGCGCTCCCGATTTTTGACGGTGCGCGTATCATCGGTGCGCTGGACGTGCAAAGCACACAGAGCAAAGCCTTTCAACCAGAGGATGTGCGCTCGCTGGAGATTATGGCGAGTCAGCTAGGCGTTGCCATCCGCAATGCGCGCCTGTTTGAAACACAGACTTCCAGCGTGCAGGAAAACAAGCGGCTTTTCTTTGAATCAGAAGCAAACCTGCGCGAAATTCAGCGCCTGAACCGCCAGCTTACCCAGAAGACGTGGCGCGACTTTATCACCAGTTCACGCTCTTTAACGGGTGTTACTGTGCAAGGCGACACACTAACAAGCGAGGGCGTCGGCTGGTCGCCTTCCATGTTGGATGCTGGCCTGCGCCGACGGCCCATCGTCAATGCGGAGAAAAAAGTGTTGGCCGTGCCGTTGGTGCTACGCGGCGAAGTCATCGGCTCTATTGAGATTGAGACTGGCGATGTGCCCGACGAGGACGCGATCGAGACCGCGCAGTCTGTCGCCGGACGCCTAGCGATTAGCCTGGACAACGCCCGCTTGTTCGAGGAAGCCCAACAGGGTACTTTGCAGGAACAACGCTTGAATGAAATCGTCGGGCGCTATCAGTCTGCGGCTACAGTGGATGAATTGCTACAGATTACGCTCACGGAATTGAACGATGTCTTCGGCGCGGCGGATGGTAAAATCCGTATAGGCCGTTTGCCCAAACTGGACGAGCCATCCGGCAATGGCTATAGCCCCAACGGAGACCATCATCATGACTAGTCTATCTCTTTTACAGCGTTTTATCGCGCTTCGATACGATTACACCGACCCTACAGACCGCCAACGTGCCCGATTGTTGCTGTACCTGCTGACTGGGGCGATTCTGTTGGCCGGGATATTGATGATTCGGGTGATGTTCTTCACGCTGGTGGATGGGCAGGAGATCAACCCGATAGAATTTGTGCCCGCGTTGCCACTTTTGGCAAGTTTCGGCCTTATCTACATGGTACAGACCGGGTATGTAAGGCTGGCGGCGGTGATTGCGGTAACGGTCATTTTTGTTAACAACATGATTGTGGCGATTAATTTATCGCTGATACAAACGCCCCTGTTCATTTTGCTCCTTATTCCCATTACGCTAGCGGTTGTCTTGTTTGACCGACGCCCGTTTAACATCACATTGGGGCTGTCGGTGATGGCAATTATCCTCATTGATACATTGCAGTCAGGCAATTTAGGCGGGTTTTTATCCGATGGCAATTCGGCGGGGGCTTTCCTCATCTTTGTTGTGGTGGGTCTTATATTGTCGGCTTCCAGCAATAGCTTGCGGAACATCGCATCGGCCAATATCGATGAAATCCAACGCTATCATGTAGTGGCGGGTTTCTCCGGCGGATTGGGTATCACGTCGGATAACCGGGTGTTAGGCCGCATGATTGAAGTAATTCGTAGCGAGATGCGCTATGCCTTCGCACAGGTCTTCCTTGTGGATGAGCGCGGACAGATGACGCGGCGCTTTCGCACGGGGTTAAACCTGCCGGAAGGCGGTGTGGTGACGGACATCCGCCTGCCAGATGCCAGTGCTTTGATTGAGTCGTATCAAGCGGATGTATCGCTGTTGATTTCCACACAGGAAAATCCCGGACGCTGGGAACACTTTTTGCCAGCGACAAGTCATAGCCTCGCTATTCCGTTGCGACTGGGCGATCAAATCATCGGCGTGGTGGATATACAAAAGACTGAAGCAAGCTTCAACCGCACGGAGATTGCCGCGTTGGAGCGCTTGACCCAGCAGGCAGGCACGCTGTTAGCCTATAGCCGTACAGTAGAAGACCTGCGCGCATCGGTGGATAACTTACAGACCACTTCCGAAAGCCTGCGGACGCAACTCCGCGAATTAAAACAGACGGAACGTAACATCATCAGCGCGACGTGGGAAAATTATCTGGATATGCGTAGTCGCACGGCGGTGGGCTACGACCTCAAGCCGGAAGGCATCGTATTGGCGGCGGATTTGCCGGAGGATTTGTTATCCGTAATGCGGCAAGGTGAGGTTGACATGCGCGAAGAGGGCGGCGTGCGCTCCGTGCGTGTGCCGATTATCGTGCGTGGTGAGGTGCTGGGTGCGATGTCATTCGTCATCCCGGCTGACCAACCCTTCGGGGCACGCCAGATGGAATTTGCCCGGAGTGTGACCGTCCGGTTGGGTTTGGCGCTGGAAAATAAACGTCTGCTAGAGGCCAGCCGTGCCCAAGCGGTACGCGAGCGCAAAGCGGGTGAAGTGGCGTCTACACTCATCGGCGCGACGGATGTTAACGACGTGGTGCAACTGGCCGCGCAGAGCTTTAACGATGCGCTTGGCGCGGTGGCGACGCGCATTGTGCTAGACCGCAAGATGCTGGACGATGACTTCTTCGATGATTTTTCATCCAGTATAGACTATCCCGTTTCCACCAATGAAAATGCGGAAGAGGAAGCGACATCATGAGGCAGGCCATCATCAACCTGATTAACGTTAACCGTTGGTCAATTTCTACACGCATACTCATCGGCATGATGCTGATGATTATTATTCCGACGGTGGTTGCGTTTGTGTTGGTAGAGCGCGAAGTGCGATCTGTAGACTTTGAAAATCTGCAAGCCTATCTGCAAGAGCGCGGTACGCAACAGCGCGACATCCTGACGGACAACTTTTCCCGCATCCGGCTAGAGACACGCACTTTTGCGGAAACAGACACGCAACGCGGCTTTATGCTTCGCTTATTGGCCTTCGGCAGTACCGTGCCGGAAGTGCTGAATTCCTTAGAAAACTACATGAACGACCGAATGGTGGGCATCGGCTTATTCGACGGTGTGCGCCTGTTGGACGTGAACGGTATCGTGCAATTAAGCAGTGGGATTGTGGTATTGGGCGATACGGTGCGTATTGCGGAAATCGGCGATGATGAAAGCGACTCGCCCGCCTTCCGCGCCTTCCGCACGGCGTCAGAATTAGGCGAAACCCAACGTTGGGCGCTCAACGTGGATGCGGAAAGCGGGGACATCCGCATTGAGGCTGTGTATGTGGTACGTAACGCGGATGGTGAAGTGGGGTATATCGTCGGCTCTGTGAACAGCGCGGCGACGGTCTTCGATGTGTTGGCACGTTCCGATGTATTCGTACAGACCGACAGTTACCTTGTCACGACGAACCGCAACCTGTTAGCGCCGGAAGATTATGTACTGCAAGCGCAACAATCCGTATTAAATGCGCCCATAGAACCTGCCTTAGCGCAACGCTCCGGCATTGACCGTTATTTTGTAGGCGACACAGAATATATCGCTTATTATGCGCCCATTCTGGATACACCGTTTGCCCTCATCACAGAAACACCCGTTGCGGTGAACTTTGTGGCGACGCTGGGCAGGGTGTATAACAGTGGCTTTTTAATCATCATCGGCCTGACTATCGTCGGTGCTGTGCTTGGTGCATTGCTCACCCAGACGATTACGCCGCCGTTGCAATCCTTACAGGATGATATGGTTGCGATGAGCGAAGGCAACTTTGATAAAATTGTTGTTACCGCGAACCGTGCGGACGAAATCGGCGTGTTGGGGCGGTCTTTTATCGCCTTACGGGAGCAGGTGCGCTCCGTGCTGGAAGAACAGACTGACCGTATCGCCGCCCGCGTGCGCGACTTACAAGCGACGCAGGAAGTCAGCCGCTTTGCCGCGAACCAGCGTGACCTGCAA
The DNA here is from genome assembly GCA_036734085.1 of Aggregatilineales bacterium. Lineage (GTDB taxonomy): Bacteria > Chloroflexota > Anaerolineae > Aggregatilineales > Phototrophicaceae > J038. The sequence continues at coordinate 3,721 of DAIMZF010000107.1, read as the reverse complement.
AGCCTGATGAATGATGTGGTGGAATTAATCGTGCAATCCTTCCCGAACATCTACCACGCGCAAATCTTCCTGATTGACGAAGACCGCCGCTATGCCGTATTGCGTGCCAGCACGGGCACTGCCGGGCGGCAATTGCTGGATAGAGGCCATCGGCTGGGCGTGGGTAGCGTGAGCGTCATCGGCCAGGTGACGGAAGAAGCGCGTATTGTTGTGGCGCGTGACACAGTAGACAGCGCCGTCCACCGGAGTAACGAATTCTTGCCGGATACACGGGCGGAGTTGGCCGTGCCTTTGACCATCGGTGATCGCATCATCGGCGCGCTGGACGTACAAAGCCGCCAAAGTGGGAGCTTTAACGAAGACCAGGTAAGCATCCTCCAGACGATGGCCGACCAGATTGCAATTGCCATCGAAAATACGCGCCTGTATCAGGAATCAATGCAACGTCTGGAAGAAATTGAAGTTTTAAACCGGGCATCAACGCGCTTTGCATGGCAGGAATACCTCAACGAGCAACGCCAGCGCGACATCGCCAGCGAAGCCGGAACCTATCACTTTACCACGCAGGAGTCACCCATCCGGCAACAAGCCATCAAGCAGAGATCGCCTGCCATTGGTGAGGTCACTAACCGGAATACCGTACCGTTCGCTGTGCCCATTATGTTGCGCGGGCAGGTGTTGGGCGCGGCGGAGTGGGAACTGCCGCAGGCTGAATTTGACCGGGAAAAAGTCCAGTTAGCGCAGGAATTAGTCAACCGTTTGGCGCTCAGCCTGGACAATGCGCGACTGTTCCAGACCAGCCAACGTGCCACCAGCCGCGAACGTCTGGTGAATGAAATCAGCGCCAAGCTGACCGGACAGACCGACATTGAAGCGATTTTGCAGACAGCAGTGCGCGAGGTGGGGCAGGCGTTGCGCTCCCCCAAAGTGCAGATTAACCTATCCCTTACCCAACCGGGTAAGGACAACGGCCACACAGAGTAGCGGGGCATCGTTAAGGCATGAACCAAGTAACCAGCTTTCAGAAGCGTATCATGTGGCGGTTAACCGCCGTCGTCGTCGCCGCCTTTGTGTTATTTGGCGCGGTGATGATTATGGTGCTTTCCAATCAATTCCGTGCAGATTTACGACAAGAGACCACCCGTAGTTTAGAGACGCTGGCGGAACTAGCCAACCGTGAAATTTTTGATTTGACGAACGAACTAGGGCGGATTTCTACCTCATCAACATTGCTGGAATACGCCCGTGTGATTTCCACCGTGCCGAATACCGCCGTTGTCTTGACAAACCCGACCAACATCCAGCGCGATACTTTGCGGGCATTTGACGACCTCATCCGGCGGGGAGGTGACCGCTTCATCTCCGTGCGTTATGTCTCGCGGGATGGTCAGGTGTGGGCGCAGGCGACGGCGCGCGATACGGAAGTTCTCGTCACACCTGTGGGCGAATCCGTGTTGTTAGGCTCACCCGGTCTGGCCGCCGCGTTGACGGAAGGCCGGGCAGGTCAGCCATTTTTTAGCGCGGTTGTCGCTGATGAAGTTGAAGGAACATCCCTGTTGTATCTTTATGTGCCGGTTGCCACACTCGGCAACGCCAGCAACATCTTAGGCACAACACAGATGATCATCCGGCTGGATACAATCGAGACATTCTTTGTCAATCTGCTGGAAAACCCGCTTGTACAACAAAGTGGACGACGGATTTTGCTACTGGATAGCCAAAACCGTGTTCTGGTAGATTCCGGATTGGGTGGGAGTTTATCCGCCCCATTGTTGGAAAGCCTGACGGAAAATACCGGCGCGTTTGACCCCACACCGTTAGCGGGCCAGGTTTTATCCACCCGGTTGTTAGACGCTTACGGTGGCGAGAACACGCCCTGGCGTCTGGTCATGGTGGATTCGCAGAATATACTGGCGCAAAGCCGTATGGGTGTGGCGTTAGGGCTGTTGGCATTGATGGCGTTGACGTTGGGCGGGGTGGTCTTCGCGCTGAATACACTCACGCGCCGCATGACACGCCCCCTGACACTGGCGAGTGCGTCTGCTTCCCGGTTGGCCGCCATCACACCGGAAGACACCCTGCGGGGCAACAGAGCATCCGACGAAGTGGATGTGTTGGCGCTCTCGGTAGAACGCATCAATACTCGTGTAGAGAACCTGCGGCAGGAATTAAGCGAGCAGGTAAAACGCCGCAGTCGTGACCTTGAACTGGCGGCACGCATCGGGCGCGAAGTGGCGACACTGTACGACATCGACACATTGTTAAGCCACTCTATTAACCTCATCGCGGATGAACTGGGCTTTTATCATGCACAGGTCTTCTTGCTGGATGACGCCGGAATGAACGCTGTGCTGGCGCATAGTCGTGGTAAAGCAGGGGAAAAACTGCTGGAATATGGCTTCCAGATTCCAGTGGGGTCGAATACGGTCATCGGGCGAGTGACCGCCACCGCCCAACCTGTGATTGTGAACGATACGGAAAAACGCGGCGCGACACATGGCTTTAACCCGCTATTGCCCGAGACACGGGCGGAAATCGGCCTGCCGCTTATCAGCAAGAATAAAGTGATTGGCGTGCTGGACATCCAGAGCAAAACGCCGGACTCCTTCCTTGATGAAGACCTGCCGACTTACCAGCTACTTGCCGACCAACTCGCTATCGCCATCGAGAACGCCCGCCTCATCAGCCAGACAGACAAGCGCATCCAGCAGATTGACACGCTCAACCGTCAATTAACCCGTGAGATGTGGGACGAAGCCGCGCAGGATGCCGGGTTTAACAAATCATTCCAATATAATCTGCTGGATGTGGTGGAAACTGAGCCGAGTACCAATGGTTCGGATACGCCCTTCGGCATAGACATCAATATTCGTGGGCAGGTGATTGGGCGCATCGCCGCGCAAGCCGAAGCCGGGTATGATTTTACCGACGGTGACTCGGTGATTATGCAGGCAGTGGCGAACCGTGTGGCACTTGCCATCGAGAATGCCCGCTTGTTTAGAGAAACACAAGACACGCTCACAGAGACTGAAACGCTGTATCAACTGAGCCGCTACCTCAACGAAGCCAATACGCTAGAGGACATCCTGCAGGCCATCAGCATTTCCGTAATGCGTGATGCGTCCAGTGGGCAGGTGTGGATGTTTGACGAATACGAACGCGGCGATGCGCCGGATTGGATGACGCTACAAGCAGACTTGATGCGCGGTGAACGTGAGGAAGGCAACCGTTCTTTGGGGGCGTTGCGCCTGCGGATGACTGACCATCCCTTCTTGTACAACCTGCCAAACGACACGGTGACATTACTGGGCAACATCCGCACGGATGACCGCCTGGATAGTGGGTTAAAGCTCATCTTCCGGCGGCTAGGCACAGAGGCGGTTGTCGTCATCCCGTTGATGGTGCGTGGTCAGTGGCGCGGCATCATCACGATGGGCTTTAACAAAGCCCGCAACTTTAGCGAGCGCGAAGGCCGCATTTACGGCGCACTCAGCGACCAGGCAGGCGTTGCCATCGACAACCGCTTGCTGTTGCAACAGACCGAGCTCGAGGTGCAACGTAACGAGAACCTTTACGCCGCCAGCCGGATTATTAACACGGCGGACAACATGCAGGATTTGGTCTATGCGGCGGTCAATACATCCAACGACCCGAACCTGCAATACGCGCTGAGTTTGCTCGAGTCGCCGATGGATACAAGCGGCTGGCCGACACGGGCGCG
>DAIMZF010000106.1:0-11579 GCA_036734085.1 Aggregatilineales bacterium | reverse complement strand
CCCCATTTAATATGGATTAGGGTTTCTTCGCCACCTTCTTCGCGGCGGGGTATTTCTTCATCATAGTAGACTAAAAATGGCGTGTCCTTAGGGATAAATCGCTTGGCGCATCCATAAAATATGCCGTACCAAATATCATCTGGTTCAGGGGTTTTGATGCGATAAAGCACATGCTGAGGGGCAACCAAACTGCCCTGCACATAACCAACGTCCGTCCCGCGATTAAACTCGCCATATTGCGATGCCAGTGTGCTTAACTTCTCTTCAAAAGGCAGGGGCAAAAATTCGGGCGGAAATTCAAGGTCTTTTGCAAGCTGTATGCCGATGGCGACAAAATCAAGTGTCGCACTGCCTCGTTCTGCCAGTTCGTTAAAAATGTCCAGAAGGATTTGCTCGAAGAACCATTCATCCGGTTTTTTGTCCAATAAGCCGGATTTTTCAAACAATTCCGCGAAGTTGTCGCTGTTAATCGCATTCTTCATGCCCAGTAGATAATGCACTGTCGTTTCGTGATCGGGATGAAAAACCTGATATTTCTTTTTACTCGGTGGCATAATGTTTTTCTCTATGTATGAGTTTGAATGTTTATATAACCTGTAAACATCATACAATTGCCCTACCCCCGTTTGCCTGAATATTTTATGAAAAATACCAAATAAACGGCTGTCCACTCGATGAAATCGCTTGTTTCTACATGCCTGAACTTTGCCGTTTTAAGCACTTCTGCAAGATATACTTGACACGTCATGTAAATTATTGCATTATAGATGATACGTCATCTAATTGGAGAATTTGAATATGCGTATTCATATGTTTACAACGGGCAGTGTGCGTATTACGCACAAATGGCAAAAAAGCGCTGGCGCTTTCCCGGTGCGCTTGCTAAGTTCCTTGCTGGATACACGCTTGACCGACCCTTTGCCCATCTGGTGTTTTCTGATTGAACACCCCGAAGGCTTGATCTTAATTGATACGGGTATCCCCCACAACGCGAATCAACCGGTCTGGTTTCCCCTACACATGCGGCTCATCCAGCGTGCCGCACCGTTCCAGATTGAAAGCCGTGCTGATGAAATCGACGCTCAACTGAAAAAGCACGGTTTTAATCCGCACGATGTACGCTGGGTCGTTTTGACCCACTTGCACCAGGATCATGAAGGGGGATTACATCACTTTCCGCAAGCAGAATTTGTCGTTGCACGGGCAGAATGGCAGGCCGCGTCCGGTTGGCAGGGGCGCATGATGGGGTATCTTAATACACGCTGGCCGCGCAACTTCAACCCGACTTTGATTGACTTCAAAGAACCGGATGCTGTCTTTGCCGGGCGCTATACACTGACCCAAGCAGGCGATGTATACCTCGTCCCAACACCGGGTCATAGCGGCGGCCACCTCTCCGTTATCTTAGAAGCTACGGATTTGAGTTGGTTTTTCGCGGGAGATGCGTCATATTCCGAGCATTTGTTACTGGAAGATGCACTCGATGGCGTCGGGCAGGATGCCCAATCTATGCGCCATTCCCACCACCAGATTATGACCTATGCGGCACAGCGACCAACGGTTTACCTGCCCTCCCATGAATGGGCGGCCAAAGAGCGTTTAACCACCCGACAGCCGCTTAACACGGGCACAACCCCTTGAATCGCGGCGTTTTTTTTGCCACAATAGGTGATACGTCATATATATAGCGACGAAGGAATCACCGATGCAACAGGGAGAAGAACTTCGCTACCTGATTTTGGCCGCACAACGCGAAGGCAATCGCCAACTTGCCGAAGCACTGCGGCCACTCCATCTAACACCCGCTCAGGCGGAAGTTATCCAGGTGTTACAGCAATATCAGCCCATGACACTCCTGCAACTGGGCGAACGATTGGTTTGTGAAACAGGAAGTCCCAGCCGTCTGGTAAAGGCGATGGTGGAAGCAGGCTGGGTCGAAAAAATGCCCAACCCGGACGATGGTCGGGCGGTGCTTCTGCGCCTTACAACAACCGCAGAAGACACCCTACCCGCCTTAAACCAGATTGAGCAGGACTTCAACAGTCAGGCCAGTTTATCCATGAGTGAAGAAATGCTCCACACCGTCATGACCCATCTGTGGACATTCCTCCAAGACAGCCCAAGTGGACGAGCCTTGATGCGGCGCAAACATAACGAATGAACAGAAATCCTTTACGGCATCCCGGACGCCCAAATGCCAATGATGAAATCTCGTTTTTTACAATTTAGCCATCGCCCGCGTGATTAACGGCAATGTCATCAATCGGGACGAGCGAACGCAGGCGCTCGGCGCGTTCCGCGCTGATTTTGCCACTGCGAAAGCCAAGATTCGCCAGAACCGCGATAGCCTTTGCTGGGTCAAGCCCCTTCGGGCAAGCCTGCGTGCAGTTCAACACTTTATGGCAACGGTACGCGCCTTCGGTGTTACATACAATATCCAGCCGTTCCTCCGGGATTGAATCACGCGGGTCTAGCACACGCATGAACGCTTTCAGGAGGGCGTGCGGGCCGATATAGGCTTTGTTACCCGCGATGATGGGACAGGCGGAATAGCACGCGCCACACATGATGCACGTCTCCGCACTTTCCAACGCCTTGACTTCTTCCGGCGTCATGCGGAATTCCTTCTCTGTCTCCACTTCTGGCGGCACAAGCCAGGGTTTTACCCGTTCGTATTGCTCCCAGAATGCGGAACGATCAACCACCAAATCACGAATCACGGGCAGATAAGGCATTGGCTCGATGCTGACGACCTTGTTTTTATCAAGCGCCTTCTCCAATGACAGGCTACAAACGAGCATATTCCGTCGGTTCACCATCATCGCGCAACTGCCGCAGATTGCATGGCGACATGACCGCCGAAATGTGAGTGTGCCGTCCTGCTCCGCTTTGATTTCCTCAATCGCACTGAGCAACGTCTTTTCCGCCGTCAACACTACCTGAAAATTCTGCCAATACGGTTTTTTATCCGTCTCTGGGTTAAACCGTTTAATGCGTATCGTCGCCATCTGTTTCGTCATGAGATTTAGCCTTTTGCCCTAGTACTTGCGCTCTTGCGGCGGGTAACGATCCCAGAAGATGTGTACGGGCTTGTATGTCAGCCCAACGCCATCATCCGTTTTTGCCGCTAATGTATGTTTCATCCAGTTTTCGTCGTCGCGTTTGGCGTAGTCTGTGCGGTAATGTGCGCCTCTGCTTTCGGTGCGGGCGATAGCGCCTTCGATGATAACTTCGCTGAACGTCAGCAGATGCTCAGTTTCCAGCGCGGCCAGCACATCGGTGTTAAAGCCTTTGCTCTTGTCCATCACCTGAACCCGCTTGAAGCGTTCGCGTAATTCGCGCACCTTCTGGCGGGCGATGAGCAGTTTTTCTTCCGTGCGATAAATGCCGCAATTATCGGTCATATTGTGCTTAAGCTCGCTGGCGATGGCGGCGACGCGCTCCGGTTGGTTGCCATTGACGCTCGCACCATTTGTCAGGCGGCGGATGCGCTCGCGCTGAAGATTGACCGCATCACCGGAATAGCGATGTAGCTTCGCGCCACCCTTGATGAAATCCGCGATAGCATAGCCAGCACGCCGCCCAAAAACGGACGCCTCCAACAGGCTATTTGTGCCGAGACGGTTCGCGCCATGCACGCTGACGGCGGCACATTCCCCCGCCGCGAAGAACCCGGTTAATGGCGTGTTATCCGCGCCAATCACAACCTGTCCGTTTACGTCCGTCGGGATGCCGCCCATGCTGTAGTGCGCGGTCGGCTGGATGGGCGCGGGTTCGTGGATGATGTCCACACCAAGAAAGCTCATCGCAATCTCGTGTACTTGCGGCAGGCGCTCCATAATGCGCTCAGCACCCAGATGCCGCAGGTCAAGATACACGCCCTGCCCATCATCACCGATGCCGCGCCCCTCGTTGATTTCGGTCTGCTCGGAGCGACTCACCAGGTCACGCGGCGCGAGTTCCATCTTATCCGGTGCGTAATCCTGCATAAAACGCTCACCCGCTTTATTCAGCAGATAGCCGCCTTCCCCACGACAGGCTTCACTCATCAAGATGCCATGCTTATAGATGCCTGTGGGGTGGAATTGCACGAACTCCATATCCATCAACGGCACACCCGCGTTATAGGCAATCGCTACCCCATCGCCCGTGTTAGCGGTCGCGTTTGATGTAATCTGAAAAACCCGGCCATAGCCACCCGTAGCGAACATCACCGCCTTTGCGCGGATTGTGTGCAATTCACCCGTTAGAATATCCATTGCAATCACGCCACAGCACACGCCGTCTTCGATGAGCAACTCCATCATGTACCATTCGCTATAAAACCTGACGCCGTGCCGGAGTGCCTGCTCGTGAATGGTGTGCAGAAGGACATGCCCTGTCCAGTCTGCGGCGTAATTCGCGCGGGGTTGTGTGTGGCCGCCGAAGCGTCTTTGTGCAATGCGGCCATCCTCCAGCCGACTGAAGACACAGCCCATCCGCTCGTACTCATACACGATGTTCGGCGCATCGTTGACCATCACCTCAATTGAAGCCTGATCGCCCAGCCAATCCGAGCCTTTAATGGTGTCGAACATATGCAATTCCGGGCTATCATCCCCGCGTTGACCCTCCGGGACGGGCTGTAGCTTGCCATCCACACTACGGATGTTATCCAGCGCGGCGGCGATGCCGCCCTGTGCCGCGCCACTGTGCGAACGAAGTGGATGCACCTTAGACAACACGCCGATATTGGATACCCCTTCGCGGCTAGCCACCATCGCCGCCCAACTCCCGGCCAGCCCTGCCCCGACAATTAACACATCATGGGTGATTGTTTCACTCAAGGCACTGTCTCCTGACACTTTATTCCATCATCACATCCTTATAGTAACGGCGCGGAAGCCTGACGCTTAGTGAAATTTGTGACAATAAAGGGTGTATTCCGTCATGTGTGCCTAACAAAAAACGACGACCTGATGAGGTCGCCGCGTTGGACGGTTGCCGTATTTAGCTGAGGGTGAGCTAGCACATAGCTAGCCCATAAACAGAAGTGAGAACACTTTTACACCGCTATGATGTCGTAGCATGATGAAACTCAATCTGGTATTTCATCGCCAACCAGCCCGGTGTCTATCCTGCTGACGACGGCATGAACCATGTCTTGCAGTTCATGATGCGATACCGCCAGCTTATCAAACATCTGCATTTGCAGGATGCTTGCCAGCCCGTGTATGGTTGACCACACAAAGAGCGCGTTAAAATCCGGGTTCGTCGCCAGGTGCATCTTAGTGATAACATCGCGTAATAACGAAAAAGCGTGCTGTGCTTTTTCAATCATCTGCGGGTGTTGTTCCGGGTCGGGCAAGGGGGTACTGAACATCAACCGGTATTGTAGCGGATTATCCGCCGCATATTGCAGGTAGGCGTAGCCCATCGCGCTTAAGTCCGTGTAGGGGTCATCGGAATGGGGGCGTGCGTCCATGTGTTGGGCGAAATCTTCAAATGAGCGCTTCAAAATTTCCGCCAGGATGTGATCGCGGCTCTCAAAGTGCTTGTACGGTGCTTGATGTGAAACGCCTAAACGCCGCGAAACCTCCCGCATACTCAGTTTTTCGATGCCATCGGCTTCTATAATTGCCATTGCTTCCTGGATACACGCCTCGCGCAAGTTCTCCGTCTTTTCTTTTCGAGCCATGTATCTCCCTTTATTTTGATTATGCCCTCATTATATCAAAACGGGAAGCAATTGCCGAAAGCGATGAGCAAACGGGGGTCGCCCTGCACCCGAATTTTACGTGTGATGAATGCAAAGACACCCGTCATCTTACGATTGAGGAAACGAACCCATGCTTCACCATCGGCATAGAGCGTCAAATCTGCTTCGCCTTGTAGCCCATCCTCTTTCTGAATGGTCTGGTTTTTGATGGTGACAGTGATGCTGACGGGCGTTTTACCTGTAAAAACAAGGTGATATGTCGCGTTCAACCCTTCCGACTTACCCCGTTGGAAGAAATGCACCATGTTATCCACAAAACCACGTATCGTCGTTACGCCCGCGCCATTTGTAACCTGTTTGACCGTCTTATGCGGGAAACGCTTCTGCACATAGGTCTCCGCATCAGAGCCTTTGGTGACATAAATCGTCTCCTCTTTGCTTTGTAGCGGCTTGACGACATCCCGCAGGAACCCGCCTTTATCCTCAAGATAAGGCGAAATCACATCCTCCCCTGCCGGGCATACCGCCATGCAATAAGCCGCTTTGTAGTTGGGGCCAAAGGCCAGGCTTTGCCACATGGAGACAGTCTCGCCTTTGTTAAACTGTTGGTTGTATTCACTGGCGCTATTGCTATCCGCGATGGCGTCCACCCAACTGCTAAAGCCCCCTAAAAATTCACGATAATTGTGGGTGAAACAAGCATTGAAGTCGAACCAACCATCCGCGCCGATAGCCCCCACCGGGCAGGCCGCCACACATAACTTGCATTCCAGGCAGGGATTATAGTTAATGGGTTGTTGTTCTTCGGTGACTTCTGCGGCCAGCAGAACCGCCCCCAACAGAATAAAATTGCCGAACTTGGGGTGAATCACATTACGATGAATGCCCATCTGCCCTAGCCCACCGGCAACGGCAATCGGCTTGTAGGAGATAACCCACGTTTTCTCGTCTGGGAAGCGGTTCGCTTCCATCGGGAAGGCTACCGGCGGATTCATCGCCCGGATGCCCTGCTGATCCAGCATTTTTACGACATGCCGCCCAATATCGTTGACCTCATCGCCCGCGCTGTGGAATTCATGATTAGCAATCGAGCGAAAGGGCGCTCGTGTTAATTCCTTGTGCATCTTCACCACATACGGGATAACTGTGCGCACAGCCGGAAAGAGTTTGAGCAGGTCTTCGCGCTGGTCATCCAGTTCAGGGCGGTCAATGCCCACAAAGCCGATGTCGTCCGCGCCTGCCGCCTCGAACATTTCCCGCAACCAGTGGCCGTCCACCGGGCCAGTTGTGGCGATGGAGATGTCGAGTAGATTCGCTTTGTGTTTTTTCACAGTAGGATGTTCATTTATGTTCGCCATCATTTCCCTCAATCAGTCATTGTTCAAAAAAATTACACCTCTGGCTTATTCGTCGTCAGTCGCTACAGCAGGCTCACTCTGTCCACCCAATCTTCGGCGTGCCGTCAGGCGCTTGCCCGTAGCGGGCACATGCTCAACGGCTTTTGCGAGTCCAAAACGCGGCATGTTGACGTAAACGGCCTCATGTTCCTCTGGCTTGACGAGATAAGTCTCGTGGAAGATGCCCACCGCCCTGCTTTTGCTGACCTCCTGATTAAATTGTCTCCATGCCGGGAGGTGAAGGTCATCCGGGTTGCGGGCGAAATGCTCTAAATCTTCAAAAGAACGCCAATACTGAACAATCAGAAAAGTACGCCCGGAGAAATAGGTTTTGCTATTCATCAACCCTTTGCCACGTTGGGCGGCAAGCTCTTTAATCATGGGCGACATCGCCGCGATAGTCGGCCACCATTGATGGATAGCCTGCCAACGGTTGATGCGAATTCCGATTAAAAAGACCACAAACTTTTCCTGTGTTTCCGCCGCGTATCTTCCCGGAAAGACCGCCGACATCACGCTGTATCCTGTGCAGTTGCGCTCATTTTTTGGTGTTGGGTCATACTCTTCATAATCTGCTCCATCACCCGCACCCGTAGCGGACGGGGTAAAAAGCTGAGTGAGCCAATCAGGAATTTGGACAGGAAGCCGGGGCGGACAGTGGTTTTACGCCCTAGCGCGGCTAATGTGGAACGTGCCACAACTTCCGGGCGGAGTGCCATGCTCATTTGCATGTCTGCGCGTGCGGCAAAGCCGCTATTGATGGGGCCAGGTGCGGAGGCAAGCACATCCACGCCAAGCGGTGAAAATTCGCGGTGTAAGCCTTCCGCAAGGGATTGATTGTAGGCTTTGGTTGCGGCGTAATTCGCAGAAAGAGGAACCCCTTGAAAAGCGACCAATGAACTGAATAACACGATGCCGCCGCGCCCTTTTTGGGCAAAACGTGTACCAAAATGATGACTCATCGCCAGCACCGCCCGGCAATTGAGATCCAGCATGTTGAGTTCACGCTTTAGCGGCATATCAAGGAACTTGCCGGATGTGCCAAATCCCGCCGCCGCGACGAACAGCCCGACATCCAGCGACTGCGTTTGTACGATGACCTTATCCACCTCATCCGCCTGGGATAAATCCGCGTCAATCACCCGTGTTTGAACGTTAAAGCGTTTAACAACATCATCGGAAATTTGCTCTAGTACATCGCGGCGGCGGGCAACCAGCACCAGGTTTAACCCCGCTTCTGCCAGATACCCCACCATCGCCTTGCCCACACCATCTGATGCGCCCGTGACAACGGCCCATGACCCGTATTGATTAACCCATTGTTGTGTTTTCATTTGACCTGATACCTAAAAAGTAGACACTGTCTACAAATATACATGCTTTGGTAGACAGTGTCAACAATTTAGTCTTTCAGGGAATAAAAAACGGGCGGCCTCGTCACCTTCACGAAGCCGCCCGTCTTTCTGCCTTACTCTATGCGGAATAGCCGCCACCATCGCCGCAGGAAGTCCGCCCATACGGGGGTCTGCCCTGTTGCGGGGAGTTCAATCACGCCTAAATCTTCCGGCTGGAAGTTCGGCACCTCTGGTGGTGGCGCATCAAACACAATGCTGAAGTTAATAATCTCGTCCTGGCCGTCGTTTAACGCGACGTTGGGATTATCTGCCGAGACGATGCTTGTTGTTCCGCAGATGTGCAGACGATAGACGCCCTCACCCAACGCAGGGACGAACGTCAGCGTGGTTGTCATCGGCGTGTAGGCGGTTCCATCCTGTAAAATGCGGACATCATCCGCCGACACACCACCGACACAATCCACCGTCTGGAAGCCGGGCACACCGCCTTCCGCCAGCAGGATGTAATTATCGGGATTGCTGGCGCTGTCAGGGTTCAGGCCGTCGTCAAACACTGGCACATTGAACGTGATGTCAATTGTTGTGACTTCGACATTTAACGTCGTGCCAACCAGTGAGACACCACCGGATTCAACCACACCGGTGATGTTTGGTGTGACGGCGATTTCCCCATCACATCCGGCGGGCCTTAACATGGTAAACCCCGAGAAGTCAACATTTGCCGAGACACTATCGCCACTACCCGACCCTGCACCACTGGGCCCGTCATTTGTGCCCCACCAATTGCCAGTCGCTATTTGCGATGCGCCTACAGCATTGAAGAACGCCACATCGGAATTACCCACGATACAGCTTGATGTCACTTGTACGATGTTGGCGGTATTCTGGTTGTTATACACTGCACCCCCTTCGCCAGTGGAAGCCGTGTTATCGGCGATATTCGTGTTAGTCACGGTGACTTGCCCAGAATCGTTATAGAAGCCGCCGCCGTCAATCGTGGCACGATTGTCAGACAAGGTGCTGGCATCCATTGTGACCGTGCCACCACCAGTGTTAGAGAACCCGCCGCCGTTAATCGTGGCAATATTGTTGGAGATAACACTATCATTCTGAATCGTGACAATACCAAGATTGGAGTTAATAAAGCCGCCGCTAGATGTGGCACTGTTCCCAGAGAAGGTGCTGGTGTCAATCGTCACATTCGCATTCATTCCCCCATTAAAGAAGCCCCCACCATTCTGGACGGCGGTATTTTGAGTGAATTCACTGCCCGTCTGAATCGTGACCGTGCCACCGCTAAAGTTAGAGAAGCCGCCGCCAAAATCAGCCCTGTTCTCGGCAAAAATGCTATTGGCTTGAATCGTCACATTAGAAGTTCCGCCCGCGTTAGAAAAGCCACCGCCATTAGAATTAGTGCCACTCGCAGCAGTATTGTCAGAGAAGGTACTGGCATCTACCGTGACCGTGCCCAAAAAGTTGGTAAAGCCCCCGCCCGTATTCGTGGCGCTATTATTAGAAAAAGTACTGTTGGTTTGAATGGTCACGCTAGAAGCCACGCCGTCGTTGAAGAAGCCGCCACCACTCGAATTAGGAGCACCCAGAGCACGGTTAGCAGAAAAGGTGCTGGCGTCGATCGTGACTGCGCCACCGCTAAAGTTAAAGAAGCCGCCGCCAGATGTGGCACTGTTCCCAGAGAAGGTGCTGGCATCCATCATAACTGTGCCAGTAGTCGAATTATAGAACCCCCCGCCAAAGTTATCGGTACTATTGTCGGAGAAGGTGCTGTCATTAATCGTCACATTGGAACCCGTGCCCGCATTATTGAAGCCGCCGCCAATCGATTCTGCCGCATTTTGGGTGAAGGTGCTGTTGTTCCGAATTATGACACTGCCGCCTTGCACATTGTGGAAGCCCCCACCCCTGGAAAATCCGCCAGTAGCCGTATTTTGGGAGAAGGTGCTGTTATCAATCGTGACAACAGAATTCTCGTTCCCATTAAAGAAGCCACCGCCATCAGCATTGCCGCCGCCCGAGTCCGCCCTATTTTGAGTGAAGGTACTCTCATTAATCGTGACGACACCTTCACCAAAGTTGATGAAGCCACCGCCATTATCTGCCCTATTTTGGGAGAAGGTGCTGGCATTAATCGTCACGTTAGAGCCTATACCGGAGTTAAAGAAGCCACCGCCATTATCATTAGCAATATTGTCAGAGAAGGTACTGTCATCCATAGTGACTGTGCCACCAAGCAAGTTAAAAAAGCCACCGCCGAAGCCAGCTTCATTACGATTGACCTGACTGTTAACCTCAATGGTGACTGCGCCAGCATTGAAGTTCAAGAAGCCGCCGCCATCGCTGGATTCATTGTCATTAACTGTGCTGGATGTAACGGTAACGATACTACCGTCCTCAGTGTTGAAAAAGCCGCCACCTGCGATCGTGGCGGTATTGCCATTGATTTCACTGCTATTATTGATGATAACTTGGCCGCCATTGGTATTGAAGAAGCCGCCGCCGCGCCCTGTGACGATATTATCGTTGACCTCACTGGCGGTGATGGTGACAGTGCCAGCGTTATTGTAGAAGCCACCACCGTCGAAGGCGAAGCTGGTATTGATCTGGCTGGCGGTGATGGTGACAGCGCCATTGTTATTATAGAAGCCACCGCCGTTGGAGGCTTGATTATTGGCTGTAAGGATGGCGTTATTAAATGTGAGCGTCCCTAGATTATAAATCGCGCCACCATTGTTTGCCTCTCCGCCAGCATTTGCAACGCCACCGCTCAGGGTGATATTTTGTAGCGTTAAGTTGCCACCCGCCGCGACATGAAAGATGCGGCAATTGCCGTCTGTGATGTTGATGCTGTTCCCGCTCCCGACGATGACCAGTGCATAGGTAATGGAAGGCAAAGCGTTGTTATCGCCAGTTCCGGCGAATGTGCCGGTTCCAGTGCCGGAACAATCAATATCAACGTTTCCGGTCAGGGTGATGGGAGTGATATTATTTTGAATAGCGGTGATAAGGTCAGCGGGATTGTTGATAGCATGGACGGTGGACTGGGGGGTGAAGATAATGATGAGCGCAACAAGCGTGAGTAATGGAACCGTGTAGGTCAATCTTTGCATAATA
>DAIMZF010000105.1:0-11770 GCA_036734085.1 Aggregatilineales bacterium | reverse complement strand
GGGTCTTTATCATCGTCCTGGCGTGTACCGATATAAACCAGCGCGGCCAAGATGACAAGCACCACAATAGCGAAAATGATGAGGTTCAATCCCATAATGTTCGCGCTCCTTAAATATCAATATCAACGATTTTTTGTACGACTGCCGCACCAACACCAATGAGTGCTAGACCTACACCCACCATGGGCCAGCCACAGGCACGATTTTCAAACAAAGGGCCGATATAACCTGGGCTGATGAAATTTAATACAAGAGCCAGGCCGATAGGCAAAAAGCTAATCAGATAGCCGGTGATGCGGCCTTGCGCCGTTAGTACGCGAATTTCACCTTTTAGCTTGATGCGCTCACGGATTGTATGGCCGATAACACCCAAAATCTCCGCTAAGTTACCACCAACTTCACGATTGATATTGACCGCAGTGATCACAAGGTCAAGGTCTTCGCTTTCCACCCGGTCGAGCATATGTTGGAAGGCGTCGCCCATATCTATGCCAAGCTGAACCTCTTGCACAACACGGTGAAATTCAGTTTTGGTGGGTTCACTGGAGTCACGCGAGATGGCTTCCATCGCTTGCAAGGCACTATATCCAGATTTTAGCGCGTTCGTCCATAAACTGAGGGTATCTGGCAGTTGGCTCTCAAAAGCCTTTAAACGAGAACTCACCTTGCGCGAAACATAGATGCGCGGTGACAAAAAGCCGACGAACGCGGCAATAATCGAGAAAATTGGGTCGCCAGCGAATACCACAAAATAAGAAACAGCGAAAAACCCCGCAGTCGTTAGAACATGAATTGCGGCGAATTCCCCAACCTTGAGCTTTAAGTCTGCTCGGGCTAGCTGTAATCGCCACTTTTGTCCAAACTTCTTATCCGAAAAATAGTCATCTAGTGCTTCTACCAGGCGACCATCAGTTTTTTCTTTTGTAGCTAGGCTAGGGTCGTCAGAAAGGATGCGGAAGTCGTTACCGACTACATCATTCAGACGTTGCTCAACGAAGCTTTGCTCCGAACGGGCAGTGAATATGCCGATCGCAACGACGATGATTGCCAATAAACCCGCCCCACCTAAGATAAGCAATTGTTCGGTACTCATACGTTTTTTCCCGCTAACTGAACAGTCTGTTTGAGGTTATTGTAGTGCTTGCTGGCTGTTAACGTCAACAAAATTGACAGTTTCCTAACCAACAAGCACCCAAAATGAATGATTTTAGCGCCGTGAACCTAAGCCGAACACGGATGGGGGCAGGTGGATACCTGCATCTTCGATACGCTCGATGAACTTAGGCCGGATACCTGTAGGCCGGATTCGCCCGACGATCTTCCCGCCTTCGTACCCGGTTTGCTCGAATTCAAAAATGTCAGACATCGTAATCATGTCGCCTTCCATGCCTTGCACTTCCGTCACGAACATGACCTTACGCGAACCATCGCGCAAGCGTGATTGCTGACAGATAACGTCTACAGCAGACGCCATTTGCTCGCGAATAGCGCGTGTAGGAAGTTCCATACCGGCCATCAAGCACATAACCTCAAGCCGCGAGATGGCGTCGCGCGGGGTGTTGGCGTGCAGGGTGGTCAGCGAGCCATCGTGACCGGTGTTCATCGCCTGAAGCATATCCAGCGCTTCTTTACCACGACACTCACCCACAATGATGCGTTCCGGGCGCATACGCAAGCAGTTGATGACTAAATCCTGGATGCTGATTTCGCCCTTGCCTTCGATATTGGATGGACGACTTTCCAATGTCACAACATGATCTTGCTGTAGCTGAAGCTCTGCCGCGTTTTCAACCGTGATGATGCGCTCATCGTTGGGGATAAAACCGGAAAGCACATTTAAAAGTGTGGTTTTACCAGAGCCTGTACCACCGGAAACAACCATGTTCAACCGGGCGACCACACAAGCACGCAAGAAGTCCGCAGTTTCCGGCGACATCGAGCCGAAGCGAACCAGGTCTTGTACTGTGAGCGGGTCTTTTTCAAACTTACGAATGGTGATTGTCGGGCCATTGAGTGCAATAGGGCGGATGACGACGTTTACACGCGAACCGTCTGGCAGACGAGCATCTACCAGTGGAGAGCTTTCATCCACACGGCGGCCAAGCGGCGCAACGATGCGGTCGATAATGCGTAAAACGTGGGAGTCGCCATCAAACGACAGGTTAACGCGCGTAAGTAAACCCTTACGCTCTACATAAATCATCTTGGGGCCGTTGACCATGATTTCCGAGATGCTCTCGTCGTTCAACAATGGGTCAATAGGGCCAAAGCCGATGATATCGGAAACGATTGAGTCGAATAACCGCTTCTTCTCCTGCCGGGAAATCATCACGCCTTCTTCAGCAAGGATCGCGTTAAACATTTCCTCAATGTGATGACGAATCTCATCTTGTGACTGATCGTTCACATCTTGGTTCATTTCGCTTAAAAGCCGCGTTTGTACCCGTGTCTTCAGGTCGGCATAGCTGGCCTGAGGTTTAGACCCGCCGCCTTCCACTGGGCGATTTCGACCTGGATTAGCCGGTTGATTGCCCCCACTACCGCCGCTAGGCTGGCTGGGGCGATTGCCGCCGCCACCATCTGACGGGTCTTTTTCTCCGATACGTTTTAGCAAAGACATTACGACACACTCCTATTACAAACTAACGGCCACCAAGCAGGCTGGCGATGCCGCCCTTGCGCTTGCTCTGGTCGGTATCCTTGGCCTCTTCATCATCTTCTTTATCGTTCTCTACCAATTGGCTGTATATAAAATTGGCGAGGTCATAGAATGGCTTGGCAGGCGGACGATCCGGGTTGCGCTCTAACGCGATAACCGGAACACCCTTGTTGATAGCCGTCAGGAAGATACGTTCCTCAATAACGGGTATCTTGCCGACAACTTTTGTCTTTAAGTAGGACTCAATGCGCTCTGTCGGAACAACTGGCGTTTTATTGCGGCGGTCTTCAATGATTTTATTGAGGACAATCCCCGTCTTGTTTTGCTCGTACTCCAACTTATCGAACACATCCAGCACAAGCCGCATATTTTTAATGCTAACCAGTGTAGGGGTGCCTACCATAATAATGCGTGATGCCTGGTCAAAAATACCCAACTGCACTTCATCAAGGCGCGTGGGGGTATCGACCACAACAAAGTCGTAGAGGTTACGCACTTGAGAGATGATGCGCCCGACGGTATCCGCCTTAGAAACAAGCGGATCGGCTTCTTCTGGACGGGCTGGCCCCATCAATACCTTCAGGCCGCTATCGTGCGTAACGACGATATTCTCGAATAGTTCCAGGTCGAGATCATCAACATCAGCCGCCACATCAACAATCGTGGTCTGTGACTTCAGGTTGAGGAAGATACCTACATCCGCGAATTGCAGGCTCGCATCAATCAAAAGGACGCGCACATTTTCTTTCATCAATGCAGACGCTAGGCTTGTGGCGATGGTCGTCTTACCCGTGCCACCCTGTGGACTATAAACCGCGATAACGTGTCCGGCACGGTCACCTATCACTTCATCATCATCGGCAGTGGCACGGCGCAGATTTTCGATTACGCCTTGCTCTAACGCCGCGTATTGCCGCCGGACGACTTCGTGATTGCGGTATACCGTGCGGATGGTGCTGTATAGCTCATCCATGTTTGCGGCTTTGCCCAAAAAGTCCCGCGCACCTGCCCGCAATGCCTGGCGCATATAGTCCGGGTCATTCTGTACGGACATGATGATAACGGCGGCAGTAGGAACCTGTTTGGTGATGATGCTGGTTGCCTGCAAACCGTCCATATCGGGCATGTTGATGTCCATGATGATAACGTCGGGGTGCAGTTCTTTTGCCATCTGCACGCCCTGACGCCCCGTAGCGGCTGTGCCAACTACTTTGAAGTCTTGCTCGAAGGCCAGCAATTTTTCGATATTGTCGCGTACATCCTGGATGTCATCGACCAGAAGAATGGTGATGATCTCACTTTGTGATTGGTTTTTAGTTGGCTTTGGTCCGCTCATGTTTTATTTTATCCTATTGACCACTACCGAGCGTAATACGATCCCCGATGATGAGTTGGCGAATGCTACGAATAGCAGGCTCGATGGCGAAGTCGTTACGGCGCGGTACGGTGATGTCGTACTGGGTGATGATATAGTCCAGCGTTACCGGGTCAGTTGGCAAGCGTGAACGGTCTGCCGCCGAGCGCAGGGTGAATGTAATGGGCACACGCGCCTCTAGTAACCATGTAATAATGGCCGACTCTTGCGGTGTGACGGCTAACGTTACAATGTCTGGACGTGGGGGCGGCAAGGTCGGGAAATCAACTTCCTGGCCTTGTGCGGGGACGGCTGTCGGCCCGACTGGGGTCGGTGAGGGTACTTCCGCAAACAGGCGGCCATCTTCCGGGAAGTCACCCGTCCAGATGACTTGAGCATCCAGAATGGTACGGTGCGTCAGCAAGCGCGGGCGTGGGTCTTCCGACGGGCGGATAACCACTGGGTAATCGAGCAGAGAAGTCGCCACGCGCACGCGCCCGCCTTCTAGCTCCAGAATAGGAACAGGGATACGGCGCGTATCAAAACGCCCGTTGATGTCGTCGCCCACATTGAGCAACAAGCTGGTAATCTCATTTTCACTGCTAAGTGTCGTACCAAGTAAGTTCACTAAGTTCGGCAGGGCACTTTGGAATTCTTCGTCAAGGTCGATGAACAGTAAGGAGACGATAATATCCACGCGGTCGCCCGGTTGCAGGGCATAGGCCACACTTGTTAGCCGATCCATCGGCAGGGCGATGGCGACAGTACCTGCCGGCATGATGGCGGCGGCGTCGGAACCAGTCTGGGCGACCTGGTCGAGCGTATCAACCACCATTGAGGACAAAATGGGGTTCTCGCTGAGTAGGTCAATCCGTGCGATACGGCCTATCACGTCTTCGGGGTTGGTGATGGCACTAAAGGGCAGGGCTTCGAAGGGCCACGGACGTAATTCAACGGCATCTGGCGGGATGACAGCCCCGCGTGAGATGGTTTGAACTGCGACGACTACAAGGCGTAGTTCCTGTGTCGGGACGGCAGTCGCGCCTGCAACAGTGGGCACGGCTGTTTCTGCTGGTACTTCTTCGGGATCCTGCGCGACCTCTACGGCTGGCGTTTCATCAGGTGAGCCGCCAAGTAGCAAGACGACGCCGACTGCCGCGACAACGATGACGAATGCCACCAGTAATAAAAGGCGTGAGCGTGTGCGACTATCCATGCAATTCCTCCGGTGTGAATGGTTATCCTTAATTGAATAACCCTAAAACAAGCATAAGACCTATAACACAAGTTTATTGTAGCGTAACCTTAAGCTAATTTGACTTAAGACCTGTAGCATTTACCCACATTGTAACGTTGAGGGCGCATTAGGGCAATGTATCAAAGTTAAGTAGCGGGCAATTCTAGCCGGATGATTGTATCTTCATTGTCACTACTGGTAATGCCGAAACTACCTCGCACGAGTTCAAATTTCTCTTTCAGCGTTAAAAATCCTTGTAAACGTGCATCCTGATGGTCATCACGGGACATTAAATCTTCCACATCGACAGTGCGGCCATCATCGCTGACAACAAGTACCACCGGATTGCTGGCAATATCAAGCCGGATGCGGATGCGTGAACTGTTCGCATAATCACGCGCATAGCTTACAAGGTCTTGTACTGCGCGGAAGATCATCACTTCTTTGTGTTGTTCTGTCAGGCGGCGGTCATCGCTGGAGATGTCAAGGTCAATGTTAATGTCGTTTTTCTCGCGCACGGAATCTACCCAACGGCGGACGGTGGGCACAACGCCCAGGTCGTCGAGCATCATTGGCCGTAAGTCGAAGATGAAATCGCGTACTTTCTGGAATGTAACGCTGGCGGCTTCCTTAAGATGCACAAGTTCCTCGCCCGCCCGTTCCGGGTTACGGTTAAAAAGGCGCTGGCAGATTTCCGCTTGTAGGATGAAGTTTGTCAGAGATTGCGCTGGGCCATCGTGCATTTGCCGTGCTAACCGTTGTCGTTCTTCTTCCTGTGCCTGCACAATACGGACGATATTCACATTGCCACGCTCAGTTTCTTCTATGCCTTCTTCTTCCATGTCTAAGGAGTGGACACCCTGTATTTTGCTCATCACGTCAGAAAGCAGGCTCTGTTCTTCTTGCAGGATGGCATATTGCCCCTCAAATTTTTCCAGTTGACCGCGCATCGTGGTCAAGCGAAAACGTACATCCACAGCTTCTTTATACTTATCACGGATGTCTTCGCGTGGGCGGCTTTCTAAGGTTGCGTCGATGGTCTGTAAGTCCGAAGCAATATCTGTATATCGGCCTTGCTCTCGTTCGACCATTTGCTGGGTCTGGTGAATCTGGTCTTTAAGTTCTACCAGGCGGCGCTTAATGGTGCTCATGCGCTCCGTAACGCGCTCGATGATGGCTTGACGGGGGTCATCAAAAAAAGTTTCGCGGTCAAACTCTGACATGGAATTTAATCCTCTTCTTCATTAGTCTGTAAATTAACCAGGTTAATATCAGCGTGACCGTCTAAAGTGACCCAACCGTGCCGAATAGCGGTCACGGCGGCTTGAGTCCGGTCACGAACATTCAATTTTTGCAAAATGGCGGTCATATGATTTTTGACCGTTTGCTGGCTGATGCCCAGCGCGGCGCTAATCTCTTTGTTGCTCATGCCATGTATCACGGATTCCAGGATTTCACTTTCACGCGGGCTAAGCGGGACATAATGGTTTTCTGGTTCATCAATATATGGCCCGATGAGTTGCTCTATCTCTTGGCGTATCCATATTTCGAGTTCCTGCTGGTTCAAGTAGTCTTCTTCCACGATATAGTGGCCGATGGCGGCGGCGCGGATAGTATTCATCAGTGTATCAGGGGCGATGCGCTTAGAACAGTAAGCGGAAGCCCCCGCACGCATGGCATAAACAATTTGTTCACGCTCATGGTACGCCGTCAGCATAACGATAGCGATGTTGCTCGCATTGGTTTTTATGCGGCGTGCGACCTGTAAGCCATTCATATCCGGCAGGTTAACATCCAGCAAAACGACATCCGGCTTAGTCTGCGTGACTCGCTCAATGCCGCTTTTGCCATCTTCTGCATAGCCTAAGACCTGCATATCAGCCTCCAGGCTGAGTGCTTTTTCCAGACCTTCGCGGAAGAGCGGATGGTCTTCAATGATGATAATTCTTATGGGGTGTGGAGAACGGTCTAAATTTTTCATCATCATATTTTGGGTAGCTATTGTCAGGATAGCCACACTTGACCTCGTAATGTCCTGTAATATGGTATAACTGGACGGAGCCTTGCATTGACAACAACTTGTGAACTTGGCACCATATGCCCAAACTATAGCATAAGAGTTTCAAATCGCGCCAATGACTATGATTGCTAAAACCTACAATAATTTAAAATACTACCAGTTCCCACTATTGGGAGGGCTGAACCATGCCCTTTTTACGCGCAAGGGTGGTGTCAGTGGTGCACCATACGGCCCGCATAATGTTGGTGGCACGGTAGGGGACGACGTGAACGCAGTTCGCCGCAACCATGACCTGATGTATGAAGCGTTGCAGGTCAACCGGGAACGCGCCTGTACGGTGTGGCAAGTTCACGGTGCGGATACAGTCATCGTCCATGCGCCTATACGCGGGCGGCGATGGGTCGCTTTAGCCGATGGTATGGTCACGGATAAGCCCGATACACCGCTTGTAATGCGCTATGCTGATTGTACACCTATTTTGCTCTACGATGCGGTGCGCGGTGTTATTGGCGTAGCACATGCTGGGTGGCGGGGCACGGTGCTAGGCGCGGCACAGAGTGTCGTCAAAACGATGATACGCGCATTTGGCTCACGTCCTGCGGACATTCAGGCAGGCATCGGGCCAAGCATCGGGCCGGAACGCTACCAAGTCGGGGAAGAAGTCGTCGCGGCGGTGCAGGCTTATTATGGCACGCTTGACGGCGACATGCCGGAGGGCGCACTCATCCGGCGTGACCCGGCAGACGGCACAGCCTACCTCAACCTGTGGGCGGCTAATCGGTTAGATTTAATGCGTGCAGGGGTGGATCAAGTGCAGATAGCAGGGATATGCACGGCCAGTAATACGGATGAATGGCATTCTCACCGGGCGGAAAAAGGGCAGACCGGGCGCTTCGGTGTGGTGATGAGCTTATGAATGCCGAAGTTATCGCGGGGAATATCGCGCTGGTGCAAGCCAAAATCGCGCAGGCGTGTGCTGTACATGGCAATTCACCGGATGATGTGATGTTGATTGCCGTCAGCAAACAAAAGCCAGTGTCGGATATTGTGGCGGCGGCACAGGCTGGATTGCGTTATTTTGGTGAAAATCGTATCGAAGAGATGCAGACCAAGCGTGATGCGGTGATGAGTCGTGTACAATCTGAAGTTATCTGGCACATGATTGGGGCTATCCCGCCCAATAAAGCGCGTTATATTCCGCGTTTGTTTGATATGTTTGAGGCTGTGGATACGCCCAAGTTAGCGCGTAAACTCTCGGAATTGATTGTTGCAGGTGGCTTGCCACCGTTCCCCGTTTTGGTAGAGATTAATATATCCGGTGAGGAAACCAAAGGCGGATTAGAGGCGGTGAACTGGGCGACAGATAAGACCGTTTTTGAGCGTGTGCTGGCTTCCATGCGGGAAGTTTGCGCGTTGCCGGGTTTGCACGTTCAGGGCTTGATGACGCTTGCGCCCTACCTAGACGACCCGGAAGATACACGCCCGGTCTTTAAAGGGTTGTATGCCCTGCGGGGAGCATTGCAGGACGCACTCGGCGTCAGCTTGCCACATCTGAGCATGGGCATGACCAATGATTACCCGGTAGCGATTGAAGAAGGCGCGACGATTGTCCGCGTAGGCCGGGCGATCTTCGGTGAGCGCGGCTGATTAACCCTGCCAGCAAAGTGATTGATGAATTTTTAACACATTCTCGTTATCATCAACGTATAGTCATTAACCGACAATGCAGAAAAAGAGGTGAAATCCAATGGGGCCTATTGCCTACTTCTTGTATATTTTCTTACAGATTTATCAGTTTGTTATCCTCGCACGGGTGCTGATTAGCTGGTTCCCCAACGTTGACCGCAGTAACCCAATCATCCAGCTTTTGCACGATGTAACGGAACCCGTGTTACAGCCTGTGCGTGAGTTCTTGAACAGGCAATTTCCGGAAATGGGCATGATGGACTTTAGCCCGATTGCCGTCTTTTTAGGCATTTTCGTCATGCAGTTGTTACTGCGGGGCGTCCCAATCTGAAATTTTCCGAAGATTCTATCTGTGATGCTTTTTCCGGTGTAAGATAGAGTGCATAGGTTAATGGGAAAAACAGAAACTTAAGGAAAAGACAGTGAACCGCGAATTCAAAATCACAGATGCAAAAGGCGGCGCGGCCTTCACCGTGCGTTGTGTCACCCGTGCGGAGCGTACCGAAGCCGTTGGCGTGCAAGATGACGGCTCCCTTAAAATCCGCTTGCAGGCGTCCCCTGCCGGAGCGCCGGAAGCCAACGAAGAACTTGCCGCCTTCCTTGCGGAAGTCCTGGAAGTTCCGCGTGCAAAAATAGAAATTGTCGCCGGGTTGGATGGCCGCGATAAACTTGTCAGCGTGGAAGGCATCACGACCGCGCATGTTGAAGGTCGGTTAAGCGGCTTAGGCAGTGCAGACGGTAGCGAATCTTAGCATTGCAACCCGATGAAAAAACTTTGGTTCGCTTGCTGGTTATTGTGCGGATGGATATTCGCCGGGTGTGCGCCTGTTAGCACGCCTAATGCGGTAGGAGGAGCGTTAACGCCGTTACCGACGTTGACGCTTATCCGCGTGCCAGCGACCCCTACGCCACTACCCCCTACACAAACCCCTACCTTGCAAGCGTTGTTCCGTCCAGCAGACCTCATCACGCCTACTGCGTTTAGCCCTGCCGTTGCAATGGCGCAACTGGCGCAAGCCGATGTTGGTTTAGCTAACGTGCAAGTTGCTTATGTCGCGGCGCGTACATGGCGCGACCCCCAAACGCTTGATTGTGAGAACACAAGCCCTGTCCCTATCACTACACGCGGCACAATTGACGGCTACGAAGTGATTCTGCTGGTTGGGGGGGATGTGTATGTTTATCATACGGACGACGAAGCCACGGTTATACAGTGTTCGGCGCAGGCTTTGTCGGATGTTCCCGGCGATTTACTCATCAAGTTTGACCCGGTAGCGGCGGATTTATTGGCGGTTGCTCAGCGTGATTTAGCCCAAAGACTAGGTGTACCATTGCGACAGGTGCAACTAGGGGAGATGCAATTGATGGTGTGGCAGGATGCTAGCTTGGGGTGTCCGCGTGCCGGGCAGACTTATACTGATATGCGTATTACAGGCTATCGCATTGTGTTGACCACCGGCACACAAGATTACCCTTACCACACAGATTTTGACCGTGCTGTCCCGTGTGAGTCTCCCTGATTCCCCAACAATTAAGACGATGTCCCCAATATCTCTACGGTATTCTGATTCTTATGCTAATATGTTGTATATACATGAGACTTAGCACACTTTAGGGGATACAAATGCAAGTGACGCAAGTTCAAAAACCAGGTAGATTGACTCAAATGATCGCTAATCTTCTGTGGCTTCCTCAGCTTATGCTTGAGTTATGGGTTTTTCAGGCGATTATCGTCTGGTTTATTGATTTTCGGACAAATCCACTTATGGATGTGTCGGTGAGTGCGTTTTTGCAATTGTTGTTAGGGATTATAACAATTGGCATAATGTCGAGTTGGTCAATCGTTGTTCGTCGGCAATCTGCTCTATGGCAAGGAAACATACAAACACTCGCAGACGATGGCACACCGTTGGTGATGCTTACTTTTTTGCAATTAATTGCCCGTCATTATTTTACCTATCTGCTTTATCTACCATTTTTGTTGCTCATCACATTTATTGCCGTGATTTCACTTGGTCTATTGACTGTTTACATCACAACAGACACCATGTGGGGGTTTGCCTCGCCGTTAATCATTTTTAGCTTCGGTGTGATTTATCTATGGGTGTATATCTTTGTGTGGCGGTTTGTCTTCGCGGGGGATAATCTGCTCCGCGCTGGGATGCCCTCTTACAAATACTTCCGAACTTTGGGCGAATTTGCGTTTATTGTGATGGCTTTGTTGGTTTTTGGAATGGGTTCTTTAATCATTTGGGGTCAAATGGAACTATCCAATATTGCTCAAATGGTTTTGTTTACATATCTTGTCGTCATATTGACAGTCCTTCAAAACCGATTTGCGACTTGGCGCAAGGGTCGTAGAAAGATGCAGGAAATCCGCCGGGAATACGGGGAAGATGCGGAAACCGCATTGAAATATGCGCGTTATCCCTCTGCTGAGGAATTCAGTAACCAGATAAGCTATCCTGCCCTTATAGCTATTGCTACATTGATTGTTATAGTCTTCATAGCTGTTGAGCAAGTAGGCCAACAATATGAATTTAGTGGCACAGGACTGATGGTAGCTTACATGGGTGTTATTGTTAGTGGTTTTACTTTTGGCCTGCTGGCACTCAGGAAGTTAAATACGTTTGCCTATTATCGTTTTGGCAAAAAAGATGAATTTACGGAGATTAAACAAGCGTATCAGGAACATCGTTTTGAGGACATGATACGTTTGCTAGACGATAGATTACGCTATCCTTGGCATTTTGATGGGCGCTTATATGCTATGAATCTCTATCTCATCGCAGGAAGAATAGATAAGAGTGAAAT
>DAIMZF010000104.1:0-11888 GCA_036734085.1 Aggregatilineales bacterium | reverse complement strand
GACGCTAAATAACACCGTCAGCGCCTTTGCCAACAGCCACCTTAATCTTTGTACAGCTTCAGGAATCGCTCCTCAGAATCCGCCTGACCGATGAGGATTAAGCGCCCGTTGGACGGTAGCGGTGTATCCGGGCTGGGCATCGGGTGTGTATTTTTTTCGTCATCATGCAGGGCGACGACGGTGCATCCCGTCCGGTTACGGATGTCACATTCAGAAATCGTCTTGCCGATGAGCGCATCCGGTATTTCAACCTCGAACACGTCCAGCCCTTCGGCCACCATCAGGATATTATCGCGGCCAATCAAATTGAGGATGGCGTTTGCGCCTGTGGAAGCATAAGACATGACAAAATCCGCGCCTGCCCGGTGCAGGGTGGCAACGTTGCGCTCTAAGGCGGTACGGCTGATAATCTGCGCATCGGGACGTAGGCGGCGACAATAAATTGCCAGATACACGTTCATATCATCATCATGCGTCGTGATGATAATGCTGGTTGCCTCGTTGATGCCTGCCCGTTCCAGCACTTCTAGCTCTGCGCCGTCACCTAATACATATTTTTCCGGGTCGCGGACGCGCTCCGGTGCTTTTTCCACAATGCGATAATCCAGCCCTTTAGCCTGCAACGCCCGGCCTACTGCCCGGCCCACGCGCCCGCCACCAATGATAATAATGGGGGCAGTTGAGGTGTTATCCCGGCAGAATTGTCCGTTGTAAGTGCGGATTTGCGCCTCTGTGCCTGCCATGACTAAAATCGTGCTGGTTTTAATCATGGTTTCAGGCCGTGCCGCCTGGAACACGCCACGCTCCCATGTGCCCAAAACATTAACGCCTGTGGTCGCACGCAATTGGCTCTCGGCTAACGTCTGGCCGACAAGCGGCGTCTGCCGTACCGCCGCCTCTGCGATTTTAAGGTCGTCAAATTCCCCAATGATGTGCGCCCGCGTGATGCCGTTGGACACCTGCCGCGCTAACATCTGCCCCATCATTTCGCCCAGTTGCAACACATGGGAGCATCCGGCTAATTCCAGAATATCCACCGATGCAGGCGAATTCGCCGTCGCAATAATAGGCACAGTCTCGGAAATTTCGCGGACGGTGAAGGCGACGTTGGCGTTCACCTGGTCGGTGGCGCTGGAAGCCAAAAACAGCGCCTTTTCCACACGCGCCCGTTTATAAGTTTCCGGGTCGTCTAAATCCCCCAGCATAATTTTATAGCCCAAATCTTGCAGATAAAGCGCCTCTTGCAGTTCTGGCACAATCAGCACATAGCTGTAGTGATAATGCTTTAATTTGCTGATGAGTGTCTTGGTCACTGCATCATATTTCGTCAGAATCACATGGTCGGTGGTCTTTTCCGACAGTTGACGCGGCGCACGGCTGGCCTGTTGCGCTTTCATCCATGGGGCATAGAAGAACTCAATAAACGTGAAGGGCAACAGCACCAGGAGAAAGATAATGCCGCTTAACAACACCACACTGGAAAAAATACGCCCTAAATCGGAATTAAACGTGATGTCGCCAAAGCCAAGCGTAGACATCACCGTGAGCGTCCAGTAGATGCCGGTGATCCAACTTTCGGAGCGTCCTTCATATTCCATGATGTAATGGAAGATGATGCTGTACACGCCCACCAGCGCCGCCGTAACAGCCAGAAAACGCAATAGCGCGATGATATTAAGGCGGCTAGGACGGTCTTTAACAAATTGCAGAAGAATACTGACAAGTGATTTCATAGGAGTTTGTTTGGGCAGTTAGTTAACGTTAGTTAGTCGGTCTAATTTTAGCGCGATTTATAAGCCTAGTATAGTCTGTCCAGGCGGTTTTGCGCTAAAAAGCAAACGCGGAGGGTTGCCCCTCCGCATGTTTGACATGATTTGCTTAAAGGCGTCGTATAGGGACGCTAATCACCATCGAACAGCGCAGGCGCGGTGCTTAAGCCGGGCGCAGAGTCCAGTTTGTCCATCAATCGCTCGAACTGCTCCCGGTCGAGCGTTTCATGCTCAATCAGGTAAGTTGCCAGTTCTTCCAACTTATCACGGTTGGTCTTCAGTACACTAATGGCGCGTTCGTAACCGCTTTGCAGGATGTGCTTCACTTCGTCGTCAATCTCCTGGGCGTAGCGTTCGCTGTAGTCGCGTTGTTCGCCAATCTCCCGCCCTAAAAAGACCGATTGATTGCCGCCGCCGTAGCTACGCGGCCCGAGCTTATCGCTCATGCCGAACTGCGTCACCATCGCCCGTGCTAAGCGGGTGGCTTGTTGCAGGTCGTTGCTTGCGCCCGTCGTAAATTGGTTAAACACCAGTTCTTCGGCGGCACGTCCGCCCATCGTAAACGCGATCTGGTCTTCAAACATCTCGCGGGATTGGAGCGCGATGTCGCCCTCCGGCAACGGCATCACATAGCCACCTGCCCGCCCGCGTGAAATGATGGTGATTTTATGGATTGGCCCTAAGTTCTGCATGTGATGGTGAACCATCGCGTGCCCGGCCTCATGATAGGCAATCTGGCGTTTTTCACGCTCGCTGATGACGCGCGTCTTACGCTCCGGCCCCATCACCACGCGCTCCATGCTCTCTTGCATCTCGCTCATGCCGATGGTCTTCAGGTTGCGCCGTGCGGCCAAAATCGCGGCCTCGTTGATGAGGTTTTCCAGGTCAGCACCACTGAACCCGGCGGTAATCTTCGCCATCGCGGTTAAGTCTACATCCGGCGCTAACGGTTTGCCGCGTGCATGAACCTTCAGGATTTCCTCACGGCCTTTCACGTCGGGCGCATCCATAATCACCTTGCGGTCAAAGCGTCCGGGACGCATCAGCGCAGGGTCGAGGATGTCCGGGCGGTTGGTGGCCGCAATGATAATCAGGTTTGTGCCTGTCTCAAAGCCGTCCATCTCCACCAAAATCTGGTTGAGCGTTTGCTCACGTTCATCATGGCCGCCGCCTAAGCCCGCGCCACGATGCCGCCCAACTGCGTCAATCTCATCAATGAAGATAATCGCGGGGGCTTCGGCCTTTGCCCGGTCGAACAAATCGCGCACGCGGGACGCGCCCACGCCGACGAACATTTCCACGAATTCCGAGCCGGAGATGCTGAAGAACGGCACACCGGCTTCACCAGCCACCGCCCGCGCCATCAGCGTTTTACCCGTGCCGGGCGGCCCAACCATCAGCACACCTTTGGGCACACGCGCCCCCAAGCGGATGAACTTGTCGTGGTCTTTGAGGAATTCCACCACTTCGCGCAGTTCCTCTTTGGCTTCGTCGCTCCCGGCAACGTCGTTAAACGTCACCTGCGGGCGTTCCATATCGCGCAGAACACGCGCCCGACTGCGGCCAAAGCTCATGGCCTGGTCTTGCTGGCCGCGTGCGGAGCGCATCATGCGGAAGAGCAACCACACAATCAGAATCATCGGCAAAGCGATAATCAGAATATTAAACAGAAACGGCCCAGTGTTGTTGGCTGGCGCGTATTGGATGTTGGCGCGGATGATTTCCGCATCGGTCATGGCGTAATCGCGGACTAATACAGAGCCGATGTCGCTACCCGGCGCGATGTTGGTGCTGATGGTGTTGCCGGAATGCATCCGAATAACCACGCGGCTATCGCCCTGCTGGGTGATTTGCTCTACCCGGTTAGCGCGGATGTCCGCAACCAACTGGCTTAACGGGTAATTGGAACTGGCCGTGCTGGAACTCAAAAATGTAAAGATGAGCAACACAAAAAATAACGCGCCCACGATGATCCAAATACGCTGTGCGTTACGGTTGGGCGGCACTTCACCTTCCGGTTTTTGTTTGTCTTTGGGGTCTTTTCCGGGTCGGTTGCCGTGCGGCGGTTCAGGTGGTCTATTATTCAAGACACATTCTCCAGCAAACTAAATCACAAATAGGTTACACAGTTAGCTGTCTAGTAAAAGGCACAATAACCTGTGCATACGATGGCTTGTGCATACACGCTCATTATTATTGCTACCGTAACCAATATACGTTAACGGTGTTTGTATTGTATCAGATTCCAGCCTGATTAGGGTGCTTTTAAGCAAATACTTTGCTTAGAGCTTGCCTAACAAGTCTCCGTCAATCTCCTTAATACCGTGCTGACGGTCATCAAACAACACTGTGACTAATTCTATACCGCCTTGCACCTTGCTATCTATAACCATACCAGCCCCAAAGATCCCATGTGAGACTCGTGTATTCCGCCTGAATTTTCCGCCCGACGCTTCCATGCCCGGAAAAGGCACAATCTTATCGCGCAGTTTGCCGCGTAGCTTATCAAGTGATTTCGTCTGCGGTGTCTCCGCCCGCGTAAAGCCCCCGCGCGCGGAATCATTCACGGGTGGGGGTGGGCTGGCCGCCCGTGTGATTTTCTGAGTGGGGGCGTCCCATGTGGTTTGCTCTTTAAAGCTACGCTGATTGCCCAACGCGCCCAACCCGGCAGGCATATCATTAAGCAAACCGGGCGGTAAATCCGTTAAAAAGCGTGAAGGGCTGTTGGTCTGGTCGCTCCCCCACATGCTACGGCGAAAGGCATAACTAAGATACAGTTGGTCTTCCGCCCGCGTGATGCCGACATACATCAAGCGCCGTTCTTCCGCCATGCCGTCCGGGTCTTCAAAGGAACGCACATGCGGCAATAAGCCCTCCTCTAGCCCGGCGATGAAAACCACCGGGAATTCCAGCCCTTTTGCCGCGTGCAGGGTGAGCAAAGTCACCGCGTCGGCGTCTTCTTTCAGTTCATCCACATCACTTACCAGCGATTGATCCGTTAAAAACTCGTTCAGGCTGATGTTCTTATGCTCCGCATCGGCCAACAAGCGGCGCAGTTGGTCAACGTTTTCGTTGCGGTCAATATTCTGTTCTTCACTCTCACTGATTTCCTGCAAGTACCAGCGATAGCCGGTATCCGCGATGATAGCGTCCAGACAGCCGATGAGTTGCCCACCTTCCGCCAACGCCTGCCACCGGAATAAACCCTGTGCAAATTCCGTGAGGGGGCGCACCGCCCGCGCAGAGATAGGACTCGGATCGCCCTTGACCAGATGCGCCAACGCCGCCTGATAGCTGTCAAAATTAGCCGTCGCCCATATCTGGAACTCGTGCAGAGATTTTTCCCCGATGCCGCGTCGGGGCACGTTGATAATACGCCCAAAGCTGACCCTATCATTCGGATTATCCACCACACGCAGGTAAGATAGCAAATCGCGGATTTCCCGCCGTTTGTAAAAGCCAACCCCGCCCACCATGCGGTAAGGGATGCCTTCCGTGATGAAGCGGCTTTCAATGGCCTGGGATTGCGCGTTGGTGCGGTACATCACGGCGAATTCGCGGTAATTGCGCTTTTGCTGGCGGGCGAGGCGGTCAACCTGGTCGGCGATATATTCCGCCTCAAACGTTTCGTTATACGCCTCAAAAACGTGGATGGGCGCACCGTCCCCGCGTTCGGTAAACAGCGCCTTTGGCGTGCGGTGGGGGTTGCGGTCAATCACAGCGCGGGCGGCGTCGAGTACCGTCTGGGTACTGCGGTAATTTTGTTCCAGCAAGACCACTTTCGCGGAAGGGTAATCCTCCCGGAAGCGTTGCACATTACGATAATCCGCCCCACGAAACGCATAAATACCCTGGTCTTCATCACCGACAACAAACACATTATTCATCGGCGCGGCCAGTAAGCGCACAAGCTCATACTGCGCGATGTTGGTATCCTGAAATTCATCCACCAGCAAAAAGCTGATTCTCTGCTGGTACTTCTGCTGAACTTCTTCATCATTCTGCATCAGCAGGACGGTCTGCATCAGCAAATCGTCGAAGTCCAGCGCGTTGTTATCCAGCATAATAGCCTGATAGCGCGTGTACGCCTGCGCCACGACCTCCCCGAAGTAGTCCAATGCACGGAACTGTGAAGGCAGGATAAGCTCATTTTTAGCGGCGGAAATTTTGCCCAGCACGCGGCGCGGGTTGTACTTCTTGGGGTCGATGTTAAGTTCTGCCAACGCCTGTTTGATCACGGCTTCCTGGTCTGCCGTATCATAGATGTGATAGCGGTCACCATACGGGGTATGATGCCCTTCGCGCCGCAGAATTCGCGCACACATCGCATGGAACGTGCCGAGCATCATCCCGCTTAACGGCGTCTTTAGCAGGTGTTCCGCCCGCGCTTTCATCTCTCCGGCGGCCTTATTGGTGAACGTCACCGCCATGACTTCATAAGGCGAAACGCCCATCTTTTGCACAAGGTAAGCAATACGATGAGTCAACACGCGCGTTTTGCCGCTTCCTGGCCCGGCAAAGATGAGCACTGGGCCTGTGCCGACGGTCACGGCTTCGTATTGGCGTTCGTTTAACCCGGAAAATAAATCGCTCATGGGATGTCCTTGTCGCTGTTTAATCTTCCCCATTGTAACTGCTAAGCCACTGGAATAAAACCGACTTAGCAAACACGGACAAATCGTTTAAAATAGCGGTAATATCCGCAGTATAATGACACTATGACGAATAAATCTGACATCCTAAACAACGACCCACAAGATTACAGCCGCCATATCACAGCGTTAGCCATCAACGCGCTACAAATCGGCGCGTGGGATTGGCATATCGACACCGGCCATGTGTATTACAGCCCCACATGGGGCCAAACGCTAGGCTACACCGAAGCGGACATCGCCCCCAATATTGACTCATGGTTTGGCCGGGTGCATCCCGATGACATGCCGCGCCTGCAAGCCAATTTAGACGCCCACTTTCATCAGAATGCGCCCTTCAGCACAGAGCATCGTATTCTGGCGGCGGATGGCACGTTCCATTGGGCGCGGGCATGGGGCAACATCATCGAGCGTGACGCCGAAGGCCAACCCCGCCGCATGATTGGTATTCAGCGTAATGTCAACGACCACATCGAGCTAGAGGAAGCCCTCCGCCACAGTGAGGAGCGCCACCGCATCATCTCCGAGACAATTTCCGACTTTGCCTATTCTTATATTGTCAACCCGGATAACAGCCTTAAGAAGGACTGGAGCACCCACGCCTTCCACGAAATCACCGGCTATAGCTTCCAGGAAGTTGATAAAGATGGCTGGGAGCGCCTCGTCCACCCGGATGACCGCGATCTCGCGTTAACACGTTTTGTCCGCCTGCTGAATAACGAAGTTGACGTGACAGAGTTTCGCATCATCACCAAAAGCGGAGAAATCCGGTGGTTGCGCGATCACGGTTATCCCGTCTATGACGAAAAACAGGGGCGCGTGGTACACATCTACGGCGCGGCACAGGACATTACCGAGCGCCGCCGCTTCGAGGAGCAACTGCAACAACAGGCACAAGCCTTGCAGGAACGCAACGAGGAGCTAGACGCCTTCGCCTACACCGTCGCACATGACCTGAAGAATCCCATCGCCAGCATGATGGGTTTTGCCAGCCTGATGCAGAACTATTATGACCGCATGACGCCCGATAAGGTGATGGAATACCTTAAGCTCATTATGGAATCCGGCTATAAGCTGAAGGACATCATCAACGCTCTGCTGTTGTTGGCGGGGGTTAGTAAGATGGAGTCGGTGGAATTGACCGAACTTGACATGCAAATCCTTGTGGATGATGCCAGGCAACGCCTGCGGACACTCATCGAAGAAAAAGAAGCGGTCATCATCGCGCCGGACGCATGGCCGAGCGCGCGCGGCTACGGCCCCTGGATAGAGGAAGTGTGGACGAATTACCTGAGCAACGCGCTAAAGTATGGCGGCGAACCGCCCCGCATTGAACTGGGCGCACAGGCGACTGACGATGGCATGGTGCGCTTTTACGTCCGCGATAATGGGCGCGGCTTGACCCCCGAAGAGCAGAGCCGGGTGTTTACCCCCTTCACCCGCCTTAACCAGGTGAAGATTGAGGGGCACGGCTTAGGGCTTTCGATTGTTCAGCGAATTGTGCATAAGCTGGGCGGTGAGGTTCAGTTGGAAAGCACACCCGGCGAAGGCTGTACGTTTAGTTTTACGTTGCCCTGCCAGCCATGTTAGAGATTATTGAAAAAACTCCGCGTCGAATCATCCTGCGCGACCAGCGCCCCACCGCCGGACTTATCGCCGTCGTGTTTACGTTCCTCAGTTTAGCCGGCCTCATCATGCTTGTCTTCCAAATGGTGACGTTATTTTCCGACCGCATCCTGCGGTTTGATGGCGCGGCGTGGATGTCCGGGATGATTGTATTTATCGCGCTGGGTGTCGGTTTCGTCGCGCTGGGCGTGATGGCGTCTCTACATTTTTGGATTGGTGTCGCCTGTGTGCTGGATAAAGACAGCGAAGCATTCATCCTGCAACGGGTGGATTTCTTCCGCACTAAGACGGAAGAACATAGTATTTATGGCATCAGTCGCGTGGATGTGGACGAAAACGCGGAAGTCCACGCCTTCGGGGTGTTCATCGTGCTACGCAGTGGGCAACGTATCCCGGTGGCGTCCTACCATCAGCAGGATGAAGACGTGATGCGGGCAACCGTCGGCCATCTGCGCGAATTTCTGCGTGACTGGTGATAGGCTTGGGCAATCGAGTCTCAGTCGTGGGGCAATCGTCATTGAAGCCCTGCCCCCACCCCCCTATAATCAAGCTATAGACGTTTGATATGTGTGGAAAGTAAACCTAATGTTATCAATCTTAAAATGGCTGGGCTTGCTGTTAGCCTTTTTCCTGCTGTTCCCTATCGCCCGTGTCGGCGCGCAAAGTGATGACACCGGGACGAGTAGCCCATCTACGTTTTTGCCTGCGAACTACCGCCTGGATGGTGTGACCTACCACGCGCAGACATGGAACAACTGCGGCCCGGCAACGTTGACTATGGCGCTGTCTTACTTCGGCTATACCGACGGGCAGGCACGCGCGGCGACGTGGCTAAAGCCTGACCGCGAAGATAAGAACGTCAGCCCCTGGCAGATGGTGGAATATGTAAATACCCAAGTGCCGGAAATTCCAGTATATGCTCTGCACCGCTACGGCGGCGACTTACAGCGCATTAAGACACTGGTGTATCAGGGCTTCCCGGTGATTATCGAAGTCGGCTACGACCCGGAACGCGCCGCACAGGGCTGGATGGGGCACTATCTGCTGGTGATTGGCTGGGATGATGCGGCGGGCACGCTCATCACGATGGATAGCTACGACGGCGCGAACCTGGCCTACACCTATGACCACATCGAAGAACACTGGCAACACTTCAACTATTTATATATGGTGCTATACGAAAGCGGCGGCGAGCCATTCCTGCTCAGTTTGTTGGGGGAAGACGCCGACGTTCAGCAGAATTACATCAACACATTTTACCAGGCACGGGAGCAAGCCGTCGCCAGTGCGGATGATGCGTGGGCGTGGTACAACATGGGCAGTATGCTCACCGCGCTAGGCCGCTATGAAGACGCCGCCACCGCGTTTGATGTCGCCCGCGAGAACGGCCTGCCCTGGCGTTTAACATGGTATCGCTTCAGCATCTACGAAGCGTATCTGGCGATGGAGCGTTACGACGATGTGATTACGCTGGCGCAGGAAACCATCCGCACCAGTAGCGGCTATGTGGAAGAAGCGTATTATTACGCCGCCCGCGCCCGCTACGAGATGGGCGAATATGCCCGTGCCCGCGAAAACCTGAACCAGGTGGTGAGCTTCAACCGTAACTTTATGCCGGCCCGTGTTTTGCTGGAACAGATAGGCAGTCAATAAGTTCCGGTAATTCAGGGTTGCACAGACATGCCTTGTCTATAGAAAATGACGGAGTTTCGTACTCTATAAATCAAAGGACAAGGCATGGAAGTTTATCTCATCAGACACGGGCAGTCCGTCAACAACGCATTAATGGAAGACCAGACCGAGCGCGTACAAGACCCACCCCTCACCGCCGTTGGCGAACAACAAGCGGAGTTAACCGCCCAGTTTTTAGCCCATCACCCCAGCCTGCAACAACTTGTCCGCCATAAGGTTGACCAGCGCGATAACAACGGCTATCCGCAGACGCTGGACTATGTGTACTGTAGCCCTATGCTCCGCGCCATGCAGACTGCCCGCCCCATCGCGACGGCCTTTGGCCTAAGGCCCATTGTCTGGCCGGACATCCACGAGCAAGGCGGCATCTTCATCACACGCGATGGCATCACCACCGGCTACGGCG
Organism: Aggregatilineales bacterium; assembly: GCA_036734085.1. GTDB lineage: Bacteria > Chloroflexota > Anaerolineae > Aggregatilineales > Phototrophicaceae > J038. The sequence continues at coordinate 1,743 of DAIMZF010000104.1, read as the reverse complement.
GCATGACGCGCACACAAATTCTGGAACAATTCCCGGATTACGTCCTGCCGGAAAGCATCACAGAAGCCGGTTGGTACGACCCGGCCAAAGGCCACGAGCACTTCAGCGAGACAATGGCGCGGGCGGTGCGCGTAGCCACAGAACTCCGTCGCCGTGCCCAGACGGAAGAGGACGCCAACTGTAACATAGCGTTGGTGGCACACGGCGCATTCATCGACGCCGTGATTAAAGCCTTTATCTTCAACCTACCCACAGACCGTTATTTCTACTGGCATTACAACACCTCCATCAGCCAGCTAGACATTTTAGAAACAGGCGTGGTGATGGTACGTTATTTAAATCGCGTGTCACATCTACCGCCGGAATTAGTGACTTAATATGTTCAGATGGTTGTTACCCGTTCTGCTGATTTTGGCATTGGGGGCGTGTGGCGGCATCAGTGAGCCATCCGCGCCCACGCCAACTTTTGACCCGCTTCAGCTTGATGAACCCATCCCGGCAGAGTTTATCGCGCTGGCGGATGCTGAGCATCTTTTATTGCAAGCCATCTATGCGCGGGTTGCACCGTCCGTCGTCGCGGTGGAAGCCATCGCGCCGGATGGCACGCTCACACGGGGCAGTGGCTTCATCTATGACCGCAACGGACGCATCATCACCAGCGCACAGGTCATCGCGGCGGGGGATGCGTGGCGGGTTACATTAGAGAACGGCCTGACGCTCAACGCCGCGCTTTTAGGGCAGGATGCTTATAGTGACATCGCCGTTTTAAGCATAGAAGCCTCCCCCGCGCAACTGCCGCCTGTAGCCTTTGCGGATTCCGACGCGGTGCAGGTGGGCGAACGTGCCATCGTCATCGGCAACCCTTACGGCCTCAACAGTTCCATCAGTAGCGGCATCATTAGCGGCGTGGGGCGGCAGTTGCCTTCCGCCGCGCTCATAGATTTTGGCCTGCCGCCCGGCTTCCAGAATCCGCGCATCCTGCAAACCGATGTGCCTATCCCGGCGGGCGGTAATGGCGGAGTGGTGCTTAATAGTCGGGGTGAGGTCATCGGACTGGGCGTGGAAGTCGCTACTGCCGCCGGGTTATATGCAGGCGTCGGGTTTGCCGTGCCGTCCAACACCGTGACGCGCGTCGTGCCGGATTTAATCCGTGATGGCCGGGTCGCCTATGCGTGGCTGGGCATCAATACCATTCAGACCACTTACGGCCTGTCGTCGTTCGCGCCTGCGTTACGTCTGGCAACAGATTCCGGTGTGTTGATTACGCAAGTCACGCCCGGCTCTCCGGCGGCGGATGCAGGTCTGCGGGGCGGGATGCGCTTTGAAGAAGCCTTTGGTTTGATGGTTTGCAACGGCGGGGACATCATCACAGCGATTGATAGCACGTTCATCACGCATATTGATGAGTTGGTTTACTATCTGCTGGTGAATCATATTCCCGGCGATGTCGTCACATTGCTGGTTCTGCGCGAAGGCGAGCCGCTAGAGGTTACAGTCACGCTGGACGAGCGTCCGGTGGCGGCGGTTGCACTCCCGCCCTGCGGGGATGCCGCTCTGCCAGCAGACACACCCGATGCAGAGGAGCGCATCGAGCCACCGGAGGCATAAGCCTTTAGGTACGGATGTGATAAAATAACGTTCAACAAGTCACGGACAATCCAAGTAGGCTAATCAACGAAAACGGCATAATTAACTGGGAAAAATTAGTCGCGTTTGTATCTAAACGACAAGCAGAATCACATC
>DAIMZF010000103.1:0-12183 GCA_036734085.1 Aggregatilineales bacterium | reverse complement strand
GCCGTGTTCGTCGCCATATTGTTTAATCCAGCAGACGAACACCTGGTCAGCGCCGGGATCGTTGACTGCGTAGAAGTTAGGCACGGTGATGTCGCCACCGTCATAAAGCTGGGTGCGCGGGTCGATGACTTCTTCTTCCAAAACGGCGGCGGCGGTGAGCAACTTCCAGGATGAGCCGGGCGGATAGTAACCACTGATGGCCTGATTAATAAAGGGGTTGAAGTTGGTCTCCTCACCGAAGCGCACCATCTGCAAGTAGTAGTCTACATCAATGGCGCGGGCAAAGCGTGAATTATCGTAGGTGGGGTAACTGACCATCGCCAATACTTCACCGTTGCGCGGGTCTACGGCAATCACAACGCCGGACTGCGTAACGATGCGCCCACGATCCGCATTGAGGCGGGTAATCTCGTCAATGAGGGCTTGTTGTGCGGCGGCTTGTAGCTCTACGTCAATGGTAAGCCGGACGCTCTGGCCGGGAATCGGCTCTACACGGGCGATTTCCGCCTGTTGCTGACCCGCTACGTCAATCTCGCGGAGGACAGAGCCACGTTGACCGGACAAAATGCTCTCGAAGTAGCTTTCCAGACCATCATAGCCGATGCGGTCGAAAGCGGGGTCGTAGCCAAGTTCAAGCAGGGCTAGCTGTTCCTCCGGGCCTATCGGCCCCATGAAGCCGATGATGTGCGACATGACCTCCCCGGCGGGGTACTGGCGCACGGCGGCAATCTGCACATCCACACCGGGCAGGGTTTCGCGTTCGCTGAGGATTTGCAAGGCGACTTCGTGTTCCACGTCCTCCGCGATGACGACCGGTTGAAACGGCGCGAAGTCCAAGCCGATAGCGACAATATCTTCAATACTGCGGATGTTGCGACCACTGGCAAGCGCGAGGGCGTTGGTAGCCGGAACACCCGTGAGGGCGGACAGGCGATTATAGACGCCTAACTGTACTTCACGGTTAAGGGGAAGCAAGGCAGGAACAACAATGACACGGTAGGCGGGAACGTTACTCGCCAGCACACGCCCGTAACGGTCAAAGATGATACCTCTATCTGATGGGATGGGTTGCTGATTGAAGCGGTTGCCGTCCGCCGCGATTTGCGCGTCGGCATATTCCAGCACTTGCATCTGGTACATCCGCAAGCCAAAGATGATAAAGGTTGCGACGAGGACGCCTTCAAAGAGGGTCAGTCGCCATCCTTGAAAAGGATACAGAGGGTTACGCATAGCAGAAAACCACCTAAAACTAATCTACCGAGAAGCCCCCACGGCGTTGGATGCGGCGCTGAACGTAGCGCACGAACCCATAAACAGGCCATATCAACAATACATTATAAAGCATGGTGGGTGGGATGATGTTAAAGAAGCCGTAAAGCCAATCTACCCGATACCCGGTGAGCGTCAGGACGCCCATAATGCATAGTTGTTGTACGACTGTACCCGTTAATACCATCGCAATCAAGGTCAAGAAGCCGACGCGATATACTTGTTCCCCGATGCCACTGAGCGCAAAGACAGTGAGCAACATGCCAAATGTGGACGTGCCGAGCGGCTGGAAAGAGAGTAAATCCAGCAGGATGCCGCCCACGAACGCCCACAGGATGCCGTTTTGCAGGGGGGCGTTGATGGCCCATGCCAGCACAAGCAGATAGACTAAATCCGGCGCGCCGCCACTTAAGCGAAACTGCGGCAGGAGCGCGGCCTGCAAAACGGCGGCAAGCATGAGGATGGGAAAAGACAGAAAGACGGCCATGTGTGCGTGGTGGGGTTGGGTGTTTGTTTAATCAAACACGGAAATATCAACAGGCTGAAAGCTGGTGACGACCAATACAAACTCTAACTGGTCGAAGTTTACAAGCGGGCGTAGCTCCGCCGTTTGACTGAGCGCACCGGATTCACGAGAGCTACTGGTGACCTGGCCGATGGGAATATCCGGCGGGAAGTTGCCGCCCAGCCCGGAAGTAATCACGATATCGCCGTCATCTACGGTGGCATCCAACGGGATTAAATCCATGCGGAGGCTACCGGATAGCAAGCCGATGACCGTGCCCTGCTCGCGGCTGGTCTGCAGGCGGGCGCTGACGTTATTGGTGGGGTCGGTGACGAGCAAAACACGGGCGGCAGTGGCGGTTACGTTGGTGACACGCCCTACCAAGCCAAGCTGAGTGGTGACGGGCATCCCGGGCGCGATACCGTCACGGCTACCGCGATTGATGATGATGGTACGGGTGAGGGCGTTGGGGTCGTAGGCGATGACTTCCGCAGTGACTGTCTCCTGATTCTGGAAGGCGGAACGGTATTCGAGCAAATCGGCCAGGCGCTGGGCATCGCTGGCAACCTCACGGAGGTTGACAAGCTCCGCTTGAGAGCGTGCGAGAGCTTCTTCCAACTCTGCATTGCGCTGGCGGAGGCGGCCTATCTGTTGGAGGTCGGTCAGGGCGTTGCCTGCGCCGCGTGTCACCGTGCTGAAGAAATCCGCGATGAAATAAAGCGGTGTGGACGCGATGCCTTCCACAGAGGCAAGCAAGCCCGCCGTACTGGTCATGATGAGACAGCTACACATGAACATGGCGATGAAAAAAAAGAAACCGCGATTGGGCTGGGTATTACGTCGCATAACAGGCAAAGGTCTACTAAACAGAATGAGAAACTATTATAGGCAAGGTGCGCGAAAGGCGTAAGGCTTAATGCGTTAGTGCCAGGTACTGCCGCGCTCTATGCCGACTAACAAGCGGCGCAGGTTGTTGTAATCTTCCAGGACACGCCCTGCCCCGCGTGCGACACACGTCATGGGGTCTTCCGCCATGTAAGCGCGGATGTTGACTTCATCCTGAATGCGGTCTGCAAGCCCTTTAATCTGGCTACCGCCACCCGCTAAACAGATGCCGCTTTCCATGAGGTCGGCGACCAGTTCCGGCGGGGTGTCGTCGAGGGCGTCTTTGATGGTATCTACGAGAATATCGAGCGAACCGGAAAGCGCGTCGCGCATCTCGATGGAGCTTACTTCTACGGAAGCGGGCAAGCCCGTGACTAAGTTACGGCCTTTTACGCTGGTGGTGCGCTCCTGCGGGATGGGATAGGCAGAGCCGACTTCAATTTTGACACGCTCCGCAGTGGGTTCACCGATGAGCAGGTTGTGTTTGGTACGCATGTACTGAACGATGTCTTCGTCCATCTCGTCACCGGCGACGCGGATAGAGCGACTGATGACGATGCCGCCAAGTGAGAAGATAGCAATTTCCGTCGTGCCGCCGCCGATGTCTACCACCATACTGCCGCGTGTTTCCGTGATGGGCAAGCCCGCGCCGATGGCGGCGGCGACGGGTTCTTCTATGAGATAGACCTGACGCGCCCCGGCATTGAGGGCGGCATCGTAGACGGCGCGTTTTTCCACTTCCGTGACGCCACTGGGAATCCCGATGACAACACGGGGGCGCGGGATTTGTACCCATAGATGTTCGTGAGCTTTGCGGATGAGATGGTCTAGCATGGCCTGAGTAATTTCAAAGTCGCTGATGACGCCATCACGCAGAGGACGAACAATCATGATGTCTTTGGGGTTTTTGCTCCACATCTCTTTAGCGCGTGCGCCGACTTCCTGCGGGCGACCTGAGCGTTTTTCCACCGCGACAAAAGAGGGTTCATTAATGACGATGCCTTTACCGCGCACATAAACAAGCGTGTTGGCTGTGCCTAAGTCTATGCCGATATCCAGTGAGAACAGGCCAAAAATAATGTCAAGTGGACTTAACACAAAAAGCTCCTAACAACAGTGAGACGCGGTATTGCTCCAATCGGGAAGTATAACACAACCACGCATCATCTCAATGGTAGTCTAGGGTGAGCAAGGGAAGGATGGGGGGAGAACGGCGCGCATATTATTCAATTGTTAAGGTGCGAAGGCTGAATTAAGAGATATTATGGCGGCTGAAAGGGCGGCCTACGGGCAGAAAATGGCGGCGTGGATGGCGCGGTTGGCGGCGCGGTTGGCGCTGAATAAGGCGCGTCCTCTGATGGCGGCTCAGGGCACGGCGTTGGCGGTGAATAAGGCGTGTCCTCTGGTGGCGCGGGCGGTGGTGGCGGTGATTCAGACGGCGGATAATCACCAGAATGATTATAATCATTGGGATTATTATAATTATTAAAATTATTTTGGAGAAAGTCATAGCCGGGCGGCGGGTCGGCGTGGACTGCCCCATCAAACTCGAACTCTACCCTAATGACATGCTCGGCAGGTTCCGTGCTGGCCTGTGAGGGGTGAGGGTGATTTTGGCGCATGTAGTCATCGAGCTTCATCATGCGATCCACCACTGTACTAAGGGCGGTCGCTAACTGATTGAGTGGGGCATCCGCGATGCGCTCCGTGATGGCGTGCGATAGCACAAGGGCGGTGTCGGTCAGTTGATCCTGGAGTTCCGACATTTGCCGAAACAAGCGCCGGGCGCGTTTTTTGCTGTTGTAGTGCTTGCCCATTGGATTGTGTCCTCCTCCTTGTGTATGCTGGCTGGCGGCGCTGGCGGTGCTTGCTGACTTGTTTATATTGAAGCACAGAGTAGCGGGGTTTGGTGGGCGGTATTGACGGCAATACGTTCGGCAGTATTGCCAGCAAAATTGCTCTTTTTTGAGGGTGGCGGCGCAGGGTGGCGGCGCGGGTTGCATGGCGATGCTGGCTATCCTGCTGGCATATTTCCTAAATTTGGTTATGATTGAATGAAAGATTAGAAAAAAGTGTTAATCGGTTGTGACAGGCGCTATAGAATAGGTCGTTTGATGAATAAGGATGACATCGTAGCAATTAAGGGTGTGGGAGATGGCTTGATGGTCGAGCTTAGCCCAAGCGAAGAATGGCTAAACGTGACCAGCGAATTAGCGCGCCGGATTGATGAAAAGAACGCCTTTTACAGTGGCGCAAAGTTGACTATTCATCTGGGAGAGCGCCCCGTACCAAAGCATGAGCTTACCGGCCTACGGGCGTTGCTGGAACGTCGCGGCATTAGCATTGATATGGTGATGAGCGACAGCAAGACAACGATTGAAGCGGCACAAGCATTAGACATCCGCACGGAAACCCTGAGCGCATCCGCCGATATTGACCCGGAACTGGCGGAAACGTTGCCAATCAGCCCGGAAGAAGCGGGAACAACGGGCGTACTCATCCGGCGGACGTTACGAAGTGGGCGGACAATCCACAGTGAGGGGCATGTTATCGTGTATGGTGATGTGAACCCGGGCGCGGAAATCATCGCGGGGGGGGATGTGTTTATCTGGGGTACAATACGTGGCAACGTGCACGCGGGGGCGTATGGCGATGAGAGCGCGGTGGTGTGTGCGCTGGATATGACGCCGACGCAACTCCGCATCGCGGGGTATCTGACGACATCTCCGCCGGAAAAGCGCCGGAAACCGCAACCAGAGATTGCGATGATACGCGACAACCAATTAATCGTGGTAGCATGGAACACCGGGAAATAACGAGGGGGAAGCATGGCGGCAACTCATACGCCTAGTGCAACAAATACAGGTAAAAAACGCGGACGAGTCATCACGGTTACATCCGGTAAGGGTGGCGTGGGCAAAACGACGACAACGGCTAACCTAGGGGTAGCCCTGGCGCGACTGGGGTATAAAGTGGTGCTGATGGACGCAGACATCGGCCTGCGTAACCTTGATGTGGTGATGGGGCTGGAAAACCGGATTGTGTATGACCTGGTGGACATCGTGGAGGGGCGATGCAAACTGCGGCAAGCGATGATTAAGCACAAGCAATTCCCGGATTTGTACCTCATCCCGGCGGCACAAACGCGGGATAAGACGGCGGTGAGTCCGTCTAACATGGTGGAGATTACGAACAAACTACGGGAAGAAATCGACTATATCATCATCGACTCGCCCGCAGGGATAGAGCGCGGCTTTCGTAATGCGTTAGCGCCTGCGGATGACGTGCTGATTGTGACGAACCCGGAAGTATCCGCCGTGCGGGATGCGGACAGGATTACGGGATTGATCGAGGCGGCGAACCGAGGGCCGGCACAACTCATCCTGAACCGGGTAAAGGGGGAGATGATACGGCGGGGGGAAATGCTATCCGCAAAAGATGTAACGGACATCCTGGCGATAAAGATCATTGGGATTGTGCCGGATGATGAAAGCGTTGTGCCAGCGTCTAACAGTGGGATTCCGGTGGTGTTAAACGGAAAATCGCGGGCGGGGACGGCATTTAATAACATCGCGCGGCGGTTGACGGGTGAGGATGTGCCGTTTATGCCGTTGGAAAACTCCGGCGGTTTCTTCTCGCGGATTGCCAGCATTTTCGGCGGTGGTAAAGATAACTAAACTCAAGGGGGTGCAGAGATGGGCGGTTTTTTTGACAGGATGTTAGGGCGAGGGCGAACAACCCAAGCGAAAAGTGCCCTCGTTGCTAAAGAGCGTCTGCAATTCGTGCTGGTGCATGACCGGATAGACCTACCCCCTGAGCGATTGAGTGAGATGAAGGCTAAGATACTGGCGGTTATCTCCGAATTTGTGAACATCTCTACGGATGATGTGGACATCACGTTGCGGCAAAAAGACCGCAACAGCAATATTATTGTGGCGGAAATTCCGTTTTCGCACAGTTACCAGAGTGATGAAGAACTGGACGAGAACGACGAAACAAACGAGAGCAAGCTCCAACTGGATGATGACGCATTATTCGGGGATACTGACCACGCAACATCCTAGACCTTGTGAGCAGGGTTGATTATAATAGCCAAAGTATATCTGTTGGCTATGGATGTTTGATTATATGCGTTCCCCTATTTGGCGTCACATTGACTACCCCCTGTTTATTATCACGTATGCGTTGATATTCTTCGGCGTGATGATGATTGCAAGCGCGACGAATGGCGCTATCGCGCCGGAACTCATCAGCCGCGTGCCGAACCAAATTCAGTTTGCGATTATCGGGACGGTGGTGATGTTCGCGTTGGCATTCATCGACTACCGAATGCTGGGCGCGATGCACCAGTGGATTTACGGCGGCTTGCTGTTGATGCTGGTGATGGTGTTTTTGTTCGGGCAGGCGGGCGATGGTGGTGCGCGGCGGTGGATTAACGTCGGCATTTTAATTCAGCCTTCGGAATTGGGGAAAGTGCTTATCATCATCACGCTGGCGTACTTCCTGGCGCGGCGTTATGAGCAGATGGACAAAATCACGACGGTTCTATCTTCCTTATTGCATGTGGCGATTCCGATCGCGCTCATCTTTTTGCAACCTGACCTGGGAACAACGATTGTTTATGTGGTGCTGTGGGCGACGTTGATATGGGCGGCAGGGCTGAGGATTAAACATATTGCACTATTTGGCATGGCCTTTGTGGTGTGCCTGCCGGTGATTTGGAGTGCGATGGCACCGTACCAACGTGAACGGATCACGAACTTTGTGACACCGGAATCGGGTGAGCAATCCGAACGGGTGGGGTCACGGTATAACATCCGGCAGGCAAGGATCAGCATTGGCAGTGGCGGGATATTGGGCAAAGGGTATATGAACGGCACGCAAACGCAATATCGCTTTTTGCGGGTGCGGCATACGGACTTTATCTTCAGCGTGGTGGCGGAAGAATTCGGGATGGTGGGCGGAATCACGGTGATGGTAGGGATTGGATTCGTTATCCTGCGAATTCTGCGGGGAGCGCGGGTGGCGCGTGACCCATTGGGAAGCATGATTTGTTATGGCGTGGCGTCGATGATTTTCTTCCAGACGGTGGTTTCCATCGGGATGAACCTAGGAATACTGCCTGTGACGGGACTAACGCTCCCATTTGTCAGTTCCGGTGGCACGTCGCTACTTTCCACAATGGCGGGGGTGGGGTTGGCGCAGAGTGTTATCATGAGGCAGAAACAGTTTGCGTAAACGTTTAAATCCCGGCAGGCGGCACTTAACAGCATTACGACTACGAAAGGCACATTTTGACTACAGAGAAGACGGTAAGAACACGTTTTGCCCCTAGCCCAACGGGATCGTTGCATATTGGGAGCGTGCGGACGGCGTTATTCGGCTGGTTGCTGGCGCGGCACTTCGGCGGGCAGTTTGTACTGCGTATTGAAGATACCGACCAAAAACGTTACAACGCGGAATCCGAACAAGAATTTATTGAGATGTTCGACTGGTTAGGCATTGATTGTGATGAGGGGCCGCATCTGGACTCCCAACGGGGGGGGAAGTATGGCCCTTATCGACAAAGCGAACGACTGGCGCACTATCAGCAGTGGGCGCAGTGGTTGATTGATAACGGCAAAGCGTACCGTGCTTATGATACATCCGAAGAATTAGAGGCGATTAACCAAGCGCGGAAGGCGAACTCTTTGCCGCCGGGTTATGATCGACGCCACCGGGAACTGACAGCAGAGCAAGAGCAGGATTACATCAACGCGGGGCGCGTGCCGGTGGTGCGCTTTAAAGCGCCGCTTGAGGGTAAAATTGTGGTGCGTGACCTGGTGCAGGGCGAGATTGAATTCGACAATAGCACGTTGCAGGATATTGTTCTGTTGAAGTCGGATGGCTTCCCGACGTATCATCTGGCGCATGTGGTAGACGATTATCTGATGGAGATTAGCCACGTAACGCGCTCTAATGAATGGGTTCCGAGCTTGCCGATTCATGTGCATCTGTGGCAGGCGTTCGGGTGGGATATGCCGGAATACGCGCATTTGCCCGTTCTGCTGAACCCTAACGGCAAGGGGAAGATGAGCAAGCGGTATGAGTCCTTCAGCGAAGATGGTAAGCAAATCCTGGTGCTGGTGAAGGAATTCCGCGCGGCGGGGTATCTGCCGGAAGCGATGCTGAACTTTCTGGCGAACATCGGATGGAACTTTGGGGATGAGCGCGAAGTGTTCGACATCTCCGAAGCGATTGAACGCTTTGACATCACGCGGGTGAACCCGGCAAACAGCGCCTTCCCGGTGGAGAAGCTAGACTGGCTGAACGGAATCTACATCCGGGAGAAACTGAGCGTGGCGGAACTGGCGGCCTTACTGCGTGAGCCATTGGAAGCGGCGGGGCTAACTGTGGATGAAGCTCTGCTATTAAAAGTGACGCCGTTGGTGCAGACGCGCATGAAAACATTAAATGATGTGGTGGGCATGGCGGGATTCTTCTTCCATGCGGAATTCAGCCCGGCGGACGCGGAGACAATCATCCAGAAGAAGATGGACGCTCAGGGCACGATTGACCTGTTAAAAGCGGCGCAAGAGCGCTTAGAGGGCGTGGACGATTGGCAGACGGACACATTACACGAGGCGATGCTGGCGCTGGTGGGTGAACTGGGGCTAAAGAACGGTCAGGTGTTTGGTGCGTTGCGGGTGGCCGTCACTGGTCAGGGAATCTCTACGCCGACGTTTGAGACGATGGAGATATTGGGCAAGGCGGAGTCTTTACGGCGGTTGAACATGGCGGTTGAGGCTTTGCAAGCCCGTTAGCTTTTTGCTCCGCGTGTGATTGTTACATCTTGACAATTCGCGGAGCAAAACCTACTATACAAGGGCATATTGGGAGATAGTTTAATGGCAAAACAACGGGTTCTGGCCCCGTCGATCTAGGTTCGAGTCCTTGTCTCCCAGCTTTTTGTTTTATCCCCTCAAGAAATAGCCTGTAATGACCATTCTGAACCTTCGTCAAACGTATCGAATATGGCTACATCCAGCATACAGGGCAGAACATCCGCTTGATTACAAAGATCAAGCAAAATATTGGAGATAAAGCAATAATACTCTTTATCACCCAACCCAGATGATGTCAGAAATCCCACTTCGATGTCCAGATTTTCTCGTAGCCATTTAAGAATTCGTGAATCCAGCACGAAAGTATAGCGCGTCAGCCCTAAAAACTGCCAGAAATTCCGCGATTGCTTCGGGCCAAACTCCAAGAAACGATCCATATAATCTGCGGCTAGTTCTTCCGTTGCCTGATGAGCAGGATCAGGGGCGTTAGCCCGTTGAACCATCAATGTGTCGCGCCACTTTCGCAGATTATCCCATTCACCCTGTTCTAGCTGAAGCAGATTGCTATGAATGGCTTTTGCGATTTTATTTGTGCGACGAATGCCTTTCATGTCCGTCAGTAAATTGAATGCTGTATTTTCAAGATCAGCATAACTTCGACAGGATTCTAATGACAGCGGGAATGGTTGTTGAGCAAGAAAAATACTACCGGGACTGTCTGGGCCTGAGCGTTGTTGTGTGGTGAGAAGGCACATTATATGGGCTTTCCATAATGTTTCATCATTAACTTCAGGCACACTCCCTGTAACATTGTGTTGAAGTCGATGCTGTACGAAGCGGCGTCCACTTGCAAGTTTGTACGCGACAATGCGTTTAATGGTTTCAACTTCATGTTCATGAAAGTTGTAAGATAACTTCATAGCCACTGCTCCATGATTGCCCTTGTGATGTTACCGAACTGCCCATATTGGCTATCCCGGCATGAATACCGCAAAATCAATGCCGGGATATAAACACGGATTAATCCCACATGATATGAACGAGTGTGACATCCCCACCCTGCCCACGACGGGGGATGTTTTCGTCGAACTTGACCACAAACCCAGAACCGGCGGGGGTGAAGCGACGTGCCAGCGCGTAATATGCACCGTAGATAAAATCATCCGGGTAGGGGGTTGAATCGTGCATGATGACATGGTTATCGCTGACGACTTCCGGCGTAATTTTACCAATATCCGCGCCACGATTGTTGATGACGTAAATTTCGCCCATCATGGTTATCTGGCGAATGATGGGCCAAGACTCAAAATCCGGCGGGTATTGGGCGGTTTCTATCACCTTCATGCCGATGCTGACAAGATTCTCGGTGGAGTTGCCACTGGCGTTGATTTCGTTAAAAATATCCAGCCAGATTTGCTGAGGATACCATTTTTGAGGCTCAATTTTGGTCAGATTATACTGGGATAAAATTGCTTGAAAATTTGTGAAGTTGATGGATTGAATAAAAGCATCCATCGCCTGCCCTAACACCTGAGCATCCGGGCCAAGTGTGGTGAACTGCGTATTGGCATTTGCCATATGATTTACCCTTTATTAGTGATTGGTTAATTTTTAATCAGTTTAAACAAAAAATAAACCTTATAGCGTTGGTATCTAATGAAGAAAGTAAAAACAGCCTTTAGATTAGGGGCTGGAAGATGATTCTATGGTTGCTGTTGTGCCGAGAAAATGTGCATAGCGATGAGCGGCGATATGGAACGAGTCTTGTTCCGCAGGGGTGAAGGGGCGAAACAAGGCGGGCTGGATGATGACAGTGTTTTTACGCAAGGTGCGCTTGTAAGTGCCGATGACCTGACCCTGACTGATGATTACAGGATTAAACATGCCATTGCTACCGGGAATAACGCGCATGGCATGTTGTGGAGCAAGCACGGCAGTCCGGTCTTTGTAGCCGACAAGGTATTCATCAAACGCGGGGAGCAGATGCACAGTGACCTGAGCTTCTGAATTATGTGGTGCGGATGGGGGCATCCAATACGTTTCGGCGGCGACTTCCTGCTGGATGAACTGAGATTTGACGGCCTCTAACCCGATTTTGGCGTCGGCGACGGTTAAGCCCGTCCAGCGTACAAAATCTTTTAGGGTAGCGGGGCCGTGCCCGGTAAAATAACGTTGAGCGATGGTGGCTAAGGCTTCATCACGGCTCAGGGTGCGGGTGGGGGCTGGGGGTAGCCATTCATCCAGCAGGGTAAACGTGAATTGTTTATCCTGGCGGGGAGCAAAGCACAAGAGGCCGATTTGCGCGAGGTACATCAAGATATGGATACCGCGCTGTCCGGTTGTGGGGATGCCGGAATTTTGCAAGACCTCAAACATCTGGTTACGGGTTAGTACCCTGCCCCCTTGCAAAGCCTGAATGAACAAGTCCTGACTGAGGGTGAATGTGGCTGAGTCTAGCTCAAGCTGTTTGTGACGGCTGGCACTTTGGGCAATAATGCGGGGCGTCATGAGTTGGAGCATCCAGCGCACATCGGCGGCGGGGACAAAGTGCAACGTGCCGCGCATGGGCCATGTGCGGACAATGAGGCGGTCAGTGATGGCTTGCTCAATAGCCGACTCGGTTGTTCCGGGCAGGCGCAGGCCGATAGCCCAAAGTGAGGCGGGATAGTCCTGTGCTTGCATCGCGCCAAGCTGGAGGAC
>DAIMZF010000102.1:0-12200 GCA_036734085.1 Aggregatilineales bacterium | reverse complement strand
CGGATGTAGCGGCGTGCTGGATCAACCTCTATCTTGGCGCGTAAATTGCGGACATGCGCTCGCACAAGGTCAGGGTCGCCCGTATCTTCCGGGTATTCCCAAACCGCCTGAAGCAAATGGGTAAGCGTGAGGGCTTGGTCAACATTTTCCATAAAGTAGCGTAATAAGCGATGCTCAGTAGAGGTTAGCTGAATCACATCACCATTAATGCTAGCCTGGTACATATCAGAATCCAGGCGAAGATTAGCAATCTGCAACGTGCGCGTTGTCTCCCGTGTGCGTGTGCCACGCCGCAAGAGCGCATAGACCCGTGCGCGTAGCTCGGCTAATTCAAACGGCTTGACGATGTAATCATCCGCGCCTGCATCCAGACCTTCCACAATATCATCTGTGCTCCCTTTGGCAGTCAAAAATAAAATTGGCAAGGAGACAAAACGCTTATCATTCCGCAATTGCCGACAGACATCCACACCGTCCATCTCCGGCATGATGATGTCAAGCACCATCAAATCTGGCGGATTAGCAACGTTGAGATAGTCAATCGCTTTAATGCCAGAGTTCATCGTTGTTACGTTAAAGCCTTCGCGTTGCAGTACCCGGTCTAGCGTGCCAAGTACATCAGGGTCATCATCGACAGCCAAGATGTGTGTCATGAGTGACATCCTTTCAGTTTGTTTTACGTTTTTTATAATATAACCTATAAAGTGTGTCTATACAGCTTTATTCTAGCGATTGAACGGGTAATTGCACAACAAAACGAGTCAGCTTGCCTGGTTCACTTTCCACATGGATGCTCCCCCCCGCACTTTCTACAATCTCCCGGCAAATGTGTAAGCCCAAGCCTGTGCCTTCCCCAACGGGCTTTGTTGTGAAAAACGGCAGGAAAATTTGAGATTGCATGGACGGGGGAATCCCTACCCCGTTATCCCAGATAACAACAATGACCTGATGTGCTTCTGGATGATAGTCAACCTCTACACCCATCTGTGCATCAGGATGGTTATGCAGAGCATCGTGGGCGTTCATCAGCAAATTAAGCCAAATATCATCCAGGCGTCCTTTAATGGCACGCACAGGCGGAATAGCGCCTGTCGGGAATTTCAACGTCATGCTGATTCCGTTATGCTCAAAGTGTGCCTGTAGTACAGAGACAATTCCGCGCACACTGTCCGCAATGTCGATGTAATCCGGTGATGTATCAGTCTCACTGGGATGTGCCATCGCCAGTAAGCGCCGGGCGACATTGGCCGCCCGTTTTCCCGTCCGCGCAATCGCCATCAAAGATTCGCGGCGCGGCGAGTCTTCTGGTTCGTCCAGCAACATCAGTTCGGTATCCACAATAATCGTGGTCAAAGGGTTGTTCATCTGGTGCGCGACAACCGCCGCAAGTTCACCCATCGCGCTAAGGCGGGCAGTCTGTACCAGACGCTGTTGGGTTATTTTTAGCTCATCCAGGCTCAACTCAAGATCATGTACCAATCGCGCATTCTCCAGCGCAATCGCCGCCTGGCTGACGATAGCCCGCGCCATCATAACCTCACGCTCAATAAAGACCCGTTCCTTGCCAGTAGAAGCAAACACGACCAATCCCCGCGCCTGATTGTTGTACATCAGGGGAACGCCAATAATTGCACGCGCATTCATCCGGTTAAGCAAGTAGAGTCCGCCGGGTGTGACATGGCGTGCCCCCTGCCGAGCATCTACGGGTTGTCCGGCATTCATCGAGTCGCGCAAGTCGGTATAATCCGTAAGGCTGATGACCGGTTGCGGTGATGACAGCCACGCACCCACGCCCAGCCGTACCGTGATGCTCAACGCGCTATCGGACTGCAACGGGAGTGAAACATCACACCAGGATGCCCCTGCTTGTTGACGGATGGTTCCAATCAAACGGCGCATGACGGGGGTTATAGGGCGTTGGTCAGATTTGTTGAATAAATCCGCCACAACCTGAAGTGCGCTCGATTGAATCTCGTGCATTACATCATCAGCCGGTGCGCTCTGTGGGGGATTGATATAAAAACATCGCACGACACCAAGCAAATGTTCGTCTGTATAGACCGGGATGATAAGCACCGTCTTCACCCCCAAACGCGCCAACCATGCGCGCACGTTGTCTTCATTGGGGTGTTGGTCGTCCACCCACAAGTGCCCCACCTCGCGGCCTTGTGTTTCCATCAAAGCCCGCAAAGCCACAAACTCGTTGAGGTCAACCAACGGCCCACGCCCCATCGGCCATGTGCTATCATCGTAACGTGCCTGCTGGGTGAGCCTATCCCCCAATTTATCCCAGTTAAAAATCTCGATATGGTCAACACGAAGCGTCCGCGCCATCTGTTGACACACATTGCCAAGCGCATCTTCCAGAGAAAGCGTGGTATTCAAAGCCTGGGTTGCCATTACCAGCATCTCTAAATCACGGTTGCGTGTCAGGCTTTCGCTGTGGATGCGTGCATTCTGGATAGATACCGCCGCAAAGGATGCCAGCACTTCTAAAAATTGCTGGTCACGCGGGTGGAATTCATCATCCTTCGTGTGATTATTTACACCCAGTACGCCCATAACTTCCCCCCGCAGGATGATGGGAATATACAACAAAGCATTGACAAAATATTCCGTCTTGGGCTTCTGCGGGCCTGCTTTGCCGATGAGGGTAGGTCTGCCTGTGTAAAAAACCTGCCCCGCTAATGTATCACGCACTTTAACGCGGAAGTTACGGGCAATCTCCACACCCATACCCACGCGCGCCCGCAGATACAACTCGTCACCCTCTGGTAGCAGAATAAGTGCTTCATCCGCCCGTGTGATTTGCCGCGCCGCCTCGACGACACGATTAAGCACTTCCGGCAGGTCCAGCACTTCCGTCAGCGACTTTGCCAGAACCAACAACGTGTTAAATTCTTCAAACTGGGTGGTCATTGTCGGGTCATCGGTATGCGGGAACAGCAGACCGGTATCGCCTTCGACAGGCATCCCCAAAACACGCGCAAGTGTACGGCGAATGACAGCAACATCCGCAACATTGATGGCTGGTACGCCGGCCTGTTCAACAATCACCTGCGCGGTACGATCCAGGGCAAATCCGATAACAGGGCTAGTGACTTTATCCTTGAGTACCAGCAGAGTTACAGCACTGGTATGACGGTCAATCATGGCCGCATCCACCAGAACAACGTTAAATTCCCCGTGTGAAAGCAGATACAATGCCTCACGGTGGTTAAACGCAGTCTGCACAAAGAATCGCGCAGAAGACAAGGCGCGACTCACTTGCTGGACAAGTTCATAATCACCAGCAACGAGGAGAAGATTGTAAGGTTTGGTGTTGTACATCCAGCAAGACCTATCAGCTAATGCCACATCATGAGGGATAGAACCTAAATTTATTTTTTCATCAGGCGGTTACGCCGAACCTCAAGCTCATCTTCGACCGCCGGGCTATCGGCTTGCAAGTCTGTATCGTCGGTGAGGCTCTGGTCTACTCGTTGCCGACGGACTTGCAGTTTTTCGCCCAATATCGTCATACGGGCTTGCGCATCTTCCATCATTTTTTGGTAACGATTGTCGGATTCTGTTGCTTGTTCTTCAGCTTCAACAAAATCCGCCTTACCAGATTTTGCGGGGGTGGCTTGCGGTGCTTGCATTGATGCCAGTGCCGCATCCAGCCGATTAACTTCCAGGATTAAATCCTGCGCGATGCGCTGATGCGTGTCTAAATCCACACGGAGCATTTCCAGATGTTGTTGGCGGCGCTGAACTTTGGCGATGAGATGCCGTGCTAAGGCGTCCCTACCCTGCTCTACAGCACGGTCAGCTTGTTCATTCAGACTCAGGATTTCATCTTCCTGTGCATTAATCTGCTTTTGCAAGTCTTCTTCATAAGCCACTGCCTGATTAATGCGTTCTCGTAAGGATTCCACCGTGCGTTTTTTACTTCGTGGAGATTCTTCGCGTGTTGGCGCGATGTCATCTAACAGATTATTAACGCTGGAACGTAACAATAGGTTGAGTTTGTCAAAAAAGCTTGTCATGGTTTGATTTTACTCTTTAAACTAAAAAGACCCTGTACCTACTCACTATAACCTAATCTGATAAATCGAAGTAGTCACGGTCAATCGTACCCAGTGTGTACACACGCTCCGCGACCACACCTACACTGTATTCCATCATCAATTGGGTGAGTTGTACCCCATCAATCAGGATTATTTTCGTCTCTGTCACAGCATCCGCATAACTGGTAGCGGCCTGTGTAAAACGTGATGTGGTGATAAACACCCCTTTTTTGCCACCCGCACCGATGAGACTGCCGACAAAGCCCTGTATCTCCGGCCGGCCTATGGGCTTCTCCCAGCGTTTAGCCTGTACGTAAATTGCATCCAGGCCGAGTTTGTCCTGCCGGATGATGCCATCTATCCCACCATCACCACTACGGCCTAAGGCTTGCGCGGCATTCCTGCGTGTACAGCCATAACCCATCGCCAAAAGGAGGTCAATCACCAGACGCTCAAAAAACGCGGGGGAAGCTCGCATAATTTCGTCCATCAGGTCATCGGCTAAATCTTGCTGAATGCCGAGATAGGCCATCTGTATCAAGTCTTGCGGAGTCATATCCGCGCTCAACCAATCCCCGCCGTGTGTGGATGTCACCGTTGGTTCATTCATCACGCGGAATTCCGGGAATTGCATCAGATAACGACGATTAATCAACGGCGGATTTTGTGCCAGCACATCCAGGCCTCGTCGCGTAATCTGGAATTTACCCCACCCCATCCGGCGTAACAACCCGGCCTGTACAAGATAGGTCTTCGCCCAGTTCAAACGGTCTTCCAGCCGGGTACGCTTACCACTGGGGAGTAGTTCTGCACGTTGATCTTCAGTCAATTGCATGGTTTGGGCGATATGGCGCACTGCGTCACGCAAGGTATGAATTTCGCCGTTTGCAGTCAATTGTAACAACGGCAAAGTTAGTTGGTCATAAGTTGGGACGTGCGGTTTCCAACGGGTCGTCATATTAATTTTCACACTATCTAAATTCATCGGCAATTGTACCGCCAGTTCGCATGGTTGCGAATATCGTAAATATCTCTATACTGATTGATGCGCTTCATCTACATTTTAAATACCTAAGGAGAAAATAATGAAATTTGCACGTAAAATCAGCGTTATGATGATGATGATTGTTGTTGCTACAGTTGCGGCGGCCTGCGGTGGTGGTGGCTCTGGCACAGGTGGCACTGGTGCAGGTGGTGATGCCGCCGCAGTCGAAGCCGCCGCCCGCCAGGTATATACAGCACTGTCTTCATTCGATTTTGAAGCGTTACGCCCGCTAGTATGTACGGAGCAACGCGCTGGCATTGACACCGCCATCGAAGAAATGGGCGGCGAAGCGGGATTAACCGCCATGCGTGAGATGATGGGTGATATGGCAGTTGACATCAGCGGTGTCACCTTCACCGTGACGAACCTCACCGCCGATAGTGCCGACGTTGCCGCCTCTGGCGAAATTAGCATCACTGCTGGTGGTGAGACCTTTACCGAACCCGCCGGCGACGGTGAAGTTGCACGCTTTGTCCGTGAAGATGGACAATGGCGCTTCTGTGAAGATCTCGGTATCTAAATAATTGGCATCTAGCCAATATGATGGGGGCTTTTGTCCCCATCATGGCCGCCACACCGGATGCGAGATAAACTCCATATTTGGCAGAGGCAAGCGCTTTGGCTCTCCCCCGTGTAAATTCATCAGAACTAGCCCGTAAAGCCCACGAGAGTAGCGATCACTGACAAACAACACTCGCTTTCCATCTGGGGCAATCGCCGGGTAACTATCCAGATAAAACCCCTGTGTCAGTTGTCGTGTTGTGCCCGTTCCTACATCCAGAAGGTACAAATTGCTATGAATGACGGCATAGCGAAAGTCCTGTGAACTGTAGACCACAACGCGCCCATCGCGAGAAGCATCGAGCGCATCCAAGCGGACATCTTCGCTGACAAAAAGGGTGATTTGCTCTTGTGAGCGCAAGTCAAGGCGGGTAATCGTGATGGGGTATGACCTGCTATTGATAAAAACCAGTTGATCATCATCTAACCAGCGCACCGCATGGCTGATGACCATGCCATCCGCGACAACCTGCGCCCGACTGCCGTCTGCATCCATCATATAAACCACTGGAACTTGTGCAATCGGTTGATTGTTGGCGGAGGATGTGAATATAATGCGTTCGCCGTTGGGAGAATAAACCGGTTCCTGGTCACGTTCATCGGTTGCAAGCAAGCGATGTGTTACGCCTGTGTTGATGTCAACAGTGTGGATTCGCCGCCCGCTATTGCCTGTTGTCATTACCAAAAGTTGCCCATCCGGTGACCAAGCCAAAGAGGACGGCGACAACCCCGTATCTGGCAAAGTCAGCAACGCCCCACGCGGAATATCATAGCGGTAGATGTTGACCTCACCATAGTTAAAGCCCAAGAAAGCGATTTCTTGTCCAACATATGAGAAATCACGCGCAATATGCAATACCAGTAGAAGCAAAACAGTCAGGCAAGTTATCAGTCCAGCGCCTAACGCCAGCCACCAACGTAACATCAGCCGTGTCTCATCCGTCCCCATCGTAACGGTAAATGTTGACTTCGCCCAATTGTGTTTCCAGCGTCAGCACAGCCAAACATGGCATAGCCCCCATCTCACGCTCTAATGGCCCGTCAATCACGTAATGAACGCGATAAACATCCCCTTCTTCCGCACGGATTTCACCATTTAGTAGGCTTACATCACAACTTTCTGCGCCATACCATGCCCTAACCGCCGCGAGTTTCGTCTGCGGTTGCGCGGTCTGTGTGGGATGCCCATAGACCACCCGCAAACCCGCCCAGGCGGGAATCCATAAGCTGACCTGCGGTGACGCCAGCACAACCGACTGCGTACCGGGTTGGTTGGCTAACCATCGGAAGGAACGCTCATAATCAGCCGGAAGTAGAACAGGCGGGTCATACAATGCCTCATCATATATCATATTGAGGGGAGTAAAAAGCGCCGTGACGTTGCTCATGAAGATAAACGGCACAATGGCAACAATCACCCAGCGCCATAATTTTTGGGGCACATTATCCCGCCAGAAGTCCTCAATAGCGCGGGTGGCAAAATACATCGTCGGGATGACCAGGCCAATCACAAAATTGAGTTGCGCGATTGTGGGCAGATAGACCATCAACACGATGACCAATAACCAGATAACCATAAATTGGTTGCCGTCACGCTCAAAACGGCGGCCTGCCCGGTAGAGTCCCGGTATAGCAATAAGTAACGGCAAACCAAAACTTAGCAAGAAAGCAGGCAGTGGAGGGGGTCGAGTGGCGATTTCCTGCAACCAAACCATGCCCGTTAGGGTGTCATTTTGGAAAACGATGAGGTAATACAGCAAAATAGGCAATGGCGGCACAATAAACCACAGGAGCCACGTCGCCTGTGCGGAATTAATCCGCTTATCTGCCGTCCAACTCAGTACAATATTCAGCAGAAAGGCTAGCGCAATTGGCACAAATGCCAACGGATACAACAGGACAAGGATAATGCTCGCCATGAAAACCAGTGTGCCGCCGTTAACTACCGTCGGCGCGGGTGTCTCATCGGGGCGCATCACAGTCACAGCGACGCTGGCAAGTAAGGCTAAACATGCAATCGCCAGAGGCAGATGTACGCTAGTCAACGTACTATAGAAGGGGAATGCTGACGGTTGACTGAGGTCAAGATAAGCGGTGCTATCGGTTAACGGGGCGAATAACCAACCCAAGCCACTGCCCATAGCCACCAGCAAAAAGAATGTGCGCCTTGCACGGATTTTGCTCCATATACTGGCGGCTAGCTGGTAAATCGCCAGGTACATAAACACGCCCGCACATATTCTCACCACATGATAAATCACCACACCCGGCACAGAAAACAGCCGGGAAAGCTGACCAAGTATGATGTATACCATGTCGATGAGCGCACCGCCATCGGGTTCTGGCGTGTGCAGATAGGAACTGAGCCAACGGTCAGTAGAGGCCAGATATATGCGCGCTAAATCTCCAGCGCCGTTAGCATAATCATGCAACGCCCCCACAAAAAACACATCTTGCTCTAATGTTAAATTTTTATAACTAACCCAGAAAAACGGAGAGATCGCGAGTAGTGCCAGCCCACAGCTTACGATGATTACCCAGCGCCACTCTCTTGGTTCTATAAATAGTCGCATCCAAGCGCCACCTTTGGTCGTTTCTGTGCAATATGGTCTAATATAGGTGGTGTGACCATACTCCTATAGTAGCACATGGTCAAGAGAACAACACGGAATTTACCTTAAGGATTGTCTTCAATGACTTCACAAGTAGAAGCCCTGTACCATTTACAAAAGATAGACCTTGAAGGAATCGACCATCAAAAGCGTCTAACCGCCATCGAAGCCATCTTGGGGGACAGCGTAGCCATTAACCAGGCACGGGCACAGATGGAAGCCGCACAAGAAGCACTAAAGCCTCTGCGAACACAATCTCGCAATTTAGAACTAGAGATGCAGGCCAACACGGAAAAAGCCCAAGCCAGCGAAGACCGCCTGTATAGTGGTTTGGTAAAGAACCCTAAAGAAATGCAGGACTTGCAAAACGAAATTACATCGTTAAGAAACCGTAACAGCCAATTAGAGGATAACGCACTAGAATTACTGTTACAGGTGGAAGACGCAGAGGCAACACTTGAGCAAGCGCAAGCTAATTTAGAGCGCATCACCGCCGAAGGAGCAAGCCAACACAGCGAACTCATCGCGGAAAAGGATGAGATACAGGCTCGTTTGCAGGCCATTGCCACACAACGAGAGCGTGTATTAAAGGATATTACGGCACAAAATCGTAAATTGTACGATACGATGAAAGCACGCAAAGCCAATCGACCTGTATCGCTGATGCAAGGAAGCACCTGTACTGCCTGCGGCGTGGAGCAAACAATGGCGATTGAATCCGCCGCCGGACGCCGCGATACGCTGGTAAATTGTGAAAACTGTGGACGTATTCTGCTGGTGATGTAACACCGGAGGCACAAACGCGATGAGTGGTTTTAACTTTAACTTCAGCCCGGAAAACTTCGGGTTTGGCCTGCTAACCGGATGGGGCACGGCTTATTTACTTTACAAAGCGCGCAACCTTATCAGCGAAGCACGCGATAGCGTCGGCAATCAGGCGCAAAAAGCGCGGGAATTTGCCGTCAGAAGTGCGGACTCAGGATATATCAACGACTTGCTAAAAGTCATCGAGCAAGACCATCTGGCCGGAGGTCGGGTTGCGCTGAGTGACATCATTGTAGAGCCACGCTTCATCAAAGCGCCGGAACTGGTCGCGCCGCGTGAGGAATCCATTGTCCCGGATGTGTTTTATCCCGTACCTTTGGTGCAAGACCATCCCTATCTACATGCGCCGTATAACATCCGTACCCTGTCGTTAGCAGAACTTGATAACGGGGATCGCACGCTCGCTTTACTCGGCCTGCCCGGTAGCGGCAGAACGACAGCCCTCTATGCCATCGCACTATGGAGTTTGGGGATTGTGGACTTTGCGCCCCCTAAAGATAAGATTCAAAGTCAGCTAGAGGCGGAAGAACGCTCCAAACTAAAGACCCGTGAGGACAGCGCCAAACGCTATTCAGAGCGTGTCCTGGTGGAAGACATCGCGGAGCAGGCGCTTTCTGAGAAAAAAGGGACAGATTTAAGCGCGGTACAAAAACAAGGTGCGGCCTCTGGCTCGCCCTTCCGCCAATTGACCCCCTTTTACACCCACCTTGCCAATGTGACTATCAGCGCGGCGGAGTTCGGGCGCAACGTTGACCCCGCAGAGCCACTCGTCCGCGCTTTGCAACATTACACCAGCTACAACACCCGCATGAAGATGGCGCGGAATGTATATCAACGTTTGGCGGATGGCCGCGCCTTGCTACTGCTGGATGGGCTGGATGATTTGCCGCCTGCGGAGCAAAAGCTCAAGCTAGAGTGGCTTCATCGCCTGCGGGAAACTTATAGCAATAATTTTATCATCGTCACGGGGTCAGTGCGTGGCTACGGCGGCTTGCAAAAAGCGGGTTACACGCCTGTTTTCCTGCGGGCATGGCACGACCCCCAAACGGACAGACTCTCGGACTTCTGGCAACAAAACTGGGGTAAAATCAGCACGGCACGCCGCCAACGGAATACAGAGATTGATAGTGAGACAATCCGCAAAGTAAAAGCACGGAGCCGTACTTACACCCCGTTTGAGCTTACGCTCCGTATGTGGAGCCTGTTCAACGCCCCAACCAAAACTGACTTGCCAAGCTGGTTAGAGAATTATCTGGGTCAACGTTTGCCCAATACGGATTTAGACGAATTACAGCCTAAACTCATCAAAGCGGCAGAGCTACAATTAAGGCATGGCTTCATCCTGCCGGAAGCCTTAGGTAAAGCACTCGGCTACATCCCACAAACAGAAGGCGAGACAGAAGCAAATCCGCCAGAAGTTGACCCCACAGAGCCATCCGACGAACTCGGCGATGAACTAGACTCATTACTCACTGACCGTCTGCCTACAGCACGCACGGACGACATCAGCGAGACTTACACCGAAGAAGGTGAAGTCGTAGACGTGGACGCCGTACTCGGCGGGCTGGAAGTTGATACGCAGATGGCGCTTGACGATAAGAAGAACAATCGACTGGGTGCAGAAACACTTAAACTGTTGCGAGATTTAACCAAGAACGGTATTTTGCGGCGCTACAGGGGTGGTCGCTATCAGTTCAGCCATCCGTTGTTGGCCTCGTATTTCGCCGCGATGACACTGCAAGATATGAGCTTTGACCGCGTTTTACGGCGTTCCCAAGACCCGGTATGGCACGACGCTTTTATCTTCGCCGCCGCACACACCCCACTGGATGACCTGGTGCGCGTCCGTATGGAATCGTCGCTGGATGTCTTGCTTAATACGCTGTTAGATACCGCACAGTGGATAAAGTATGCACACGGCACGGTGGAATGGGTTCCCCCGTTGATGCGGACACTAGGCAAATTATTCGCCGCCCGCCGCCAATATCCTGCCGTGCGTGAGCGCATTGCCGCCGCGCTCGTCGGCACATATGATAAAAACGCTATACGCATCTTTGAGCGTTCCTTAAGCCACCCGGATGCTAACGTGCGGCGTTTATCTTGTCTGGGGTTGGGGGCGCTCCAACATAATGAAGCGGTCAACCCTATTGCACGCCTGATGATGGACAGTGACCCTGCAACACAGATTGCCGCCGCGTTATCTCTGGCCGCTATTGGCACACAGGACGCGCTGGAAGAAATCGCTATCATGTTCACACGGGGCAACGAAGCCCTGCGCCAGACTATCGCGGAATCTTTTGCCGCTATTCCGGATGAAGGCTATCCGGTGCTATTCGATGCGGTCAACCACGAGGATATGATGGTGCGACGAGCGGCAGTGTTTGGATTACGACGTATTAATGCCCCCTGGGCGCTGGTATCGCTGTACGATACCTCATTGGCTGACGACGAATGGTATGTTAAATCTGCGGCGGAGCAAGCCTTTTTGGATATGCAATACGGCGATGTCGCCGCCGGGCCAAAACGCTACCCACAGGCGGAGCAGATCCCATGGTTGGTACAGTGGGTGAACAGCCTTGATGAAATTACCCGTAAGACCATCAGCGGCCAACAAATTTTACGGCGGGCACTGGAAGAAGGCGACCCGGACGTGCAATTTTTCGCGGTGAGCAATATTGGTCAGTTAGGGTTATACGATCAAACCGGCATCATCTATACCGCACTCCGACACCGTGAATCCTTCGTGCGGGATGCCGCCTACCGTGCCTTAGCGGATATTCAGTTGCAGATAGACGAGGAACTACCTACACCCGTCGCGGTTAGTTAAGGCGGTCTAGTCGCTTCTGTGCATTGCGCGCCAGATTACCCCCTGCATAGTCCCGGATGATTTCTTCGTACATCATCCGGGCATCGTCATAACGCCCTAATAACTCCAATGCCCGCCCTGCCAATTGCAATGAACTATATCTTTCCCTTTGAATTCCGGCAAGTTCCAAGCCCTTACGGATATTTTCATCACATAATGCTTCCTCATCTCGCAAGGCATTAATCCAAGCGGAAAGGAGAAAATAAAACGACTCACACTTTAAGTTTTTATATATCCTATTT
>DAIMZF010000101.1:0-12200 GCA_036734085.1 Aggregatilineales bacterium | reverse complement strand
TTAGCCAATGACCCCGAAGTGCTTTTGATGGATGAACCATTGGGTGCATTGGATGCCCAAACACGCATGGTAATGCAGGATGAATTGATGCGTATTTGGGAGAGCCAGCGCAAGACGGTTGTATACATCACGCACAGCCTGGATGAAGCAATTCTGCTCGGTGATCGAGTCGTGATTATGACCGCGCATCCCGGACGTAATAAAGCAACATTCAACATTGATCTTCCCCGTCCCCGCACTATAGAGACATTGACATTGCCAGAATTTGGGCAACATAAAGGGCGGGTATGGGCTAGCCTACAAGATGAAGTGACGAAAGCGATGAAAGATCAATATGAATAAATTTCGTCCTATTTGGATGGCGCTGGCAATTTTAATTTTTATAAATGGTGGACTCACTCTGCTGGGTGCATGGCGGGATAACTGGGCGCTGGCAATTTTAGGGTCGTTTATCCTGTTGGTGTATATCTCGAGTCAACTGGGCGAACACGTCCCCTTTAAATACAAAAAACTGTATGATTACATCCTCGCGTTTGGCTTTCCGGTGTTGTTGCTAGTCTGCTGGGAATCCGTTGTAACTGCGGGATTACTCAATGTGCGTTGGTTTCCGCCGCCATCAAGCATCGTGGAAGGCATGTGGGATTTGACGGTGAACTACGATCGCTTTAACAGGTCTAGCTTGTTAGGCCGTCCGTGGTTAATGCCCCAGGCTTACAGCGATAACGGGATGAGTGGCGTGCTTACACTCCTACACGAGAGCCACGTTTACGCGACACTCTTTCGGGTCTTGGTTGGTTTTACATTGGGCGCTGTGCCGGGCATTATCATCGGCATTGTGATGGGAGTCAACCGGACGGTGCGTGTCATGTTGGACTCGACAATTTCCGCTATTTACGTGCTACCCAAAATCGCTATCTTCCCGTTGATGATGTTGTTATTCCCCAATCCATTTGGTGAAGGGCCGAAGGTAGCAGTTGTGGCGATTTCCGCATTCTTTCTGGTCGCCATCAGCACGATGACGGGTGTACGCAACATTGACCCGGTGTATTTGCAGGCTGGCCGTAACTACGGCGCAAACCCTTTCCAGATGTTCCGGCATGTTATTTTTCCTGGTGCTTTACCTGTTATATTCTCCGGTTTGCGGTTGGCATTGGGCACAGGGCTAATCGTCATCGTCGCGGTGGAATTTCTGCGGTCACGCATTGGGGTAGGGCGAGTCATCATCTATCATTGGGAAATTTTATCTATCAACAAGATGTATGCTGGGCTGTTCGTCACCATGATTCTAGGAATTTCGTTAACTCTGGCCTTACAGTGGATTGAGCGCCGTGTGATGCCGTGGCGAGAGTAGTCTGGACAGATTTATAAGCCGTCACCTAACGATAAACTGCTCATGAAATCGGCTTGGGCTGGGTTTGGATAAAACCAACCCAAAAGGCGCGACCATGAGCAGGATTCTCTTGTTTAGTTGCTAATGGCAGGGGCCTTCTTTACGTACTGCGTGCTATCAACTTGCTTTAGCATAAAGACCGCCATATCTTCGCGGGAGATGCGCGGTGTAATATCACCCACATAACCCACTTTGAGCGTGCCCTGTGCAGGTTGGTCAGTTAACATTGGTACACGGACGACTGTCCAAGCTTTGTCAGATTGCCGTACTTTATCAACAACCTGCTTCATGTCGGCTACAACGTTCTTCGAGACAAGGTTAAGCACCGCGCCGGCTAATTTGTCGATGAACTTCGGCTTGTCCTGTGGGTCACGCACACCCGCGCCTGCCGAGATAATAATGCGCTGAACGTTGTGTTTTTGCATGGCGGCAAGAATGTTATCCGTGCCTTTGCTGATGGTAAAATCCGGCTTGTTACTGCTTGGCCCTAACACGCTAAGGACGGCATCCACACTCTGGATCGTCTGCTCTACACTGGCAGAATCCAGGATGTCACCTTGCACAATCCGCAGGTTATCGCCTTGTGCCTCGAGTTTTGAAGGGGTACGCGCTAATACCGTAACTTCGTGCCCGGCTTGTAAAGCGTGTTTGATTAAATGCTGTCCAGTCTTGCCTGTGCCGCCAAATATTGCTAATTTCATGATTTGTTTGCTTCCTCTATTTCCAATGCTTGACGCATAACATCAAGGATGACGGAGGGCGGTTGTGCCCCACTAAATGCAAGTCGATTGTTGACTACGAAGAACGGCACACCAGTTACGCCCAGTGTCCGGCTTGTTGCGACCTCTGACATTATCTCTGCTTGTTTGGCATTTTGTAGAAGTGCCTGATGTATAGTATCTGTTTCAAGCCCATGCGTCCCCGCGATTTCTACCAGCACATTCAATGCACCAATGTTGCGACCTTCCTCAAAATAAGCGGTATAGATGGCATCAATGACTGCTTCGCGCTTATCTTCCGGCGCGAGGGCGATGAGTTGATGGGAGAGCGCGCTATTGGGTGCATACTCGATACTCTCAAAATTGAATGTTAACCCGGCACGCCTGCCTGCTTCGCGGGGTGCGGCAAACCACTGCTCCAATTGCACCTGACCGCCGCCTTTTGCTTGCATATATGCCTGGAAGGGGTATCCTTCCGGCGGGACATCAGGATTCAAGAAAAATGTACGATAGTTCACAGTGACTTCTTCGCCATCCCAACTATCAAGTGCTAATTGCAGATTTCGCTTCCCAATACGGCACCAAGGGCACACTGTATCGTGGTACACGTCGATTTGCATCATCGGTTTTACCTCTTTCTGGATATAAGTCTGTATACAAGTGATAAAAATGTTTAGCCTAAAGCCTATGCCAAACTAACTGACGAATCTCATCCGCTACAATTTTTAATGGTTCACGGCTTCGATTAGTGCGACAAAGAATAATGCCGCCTTCCAGCGCGGCGATAACCAGCAGGGCGGTGCGTTCCGCCTGGTCATCGGCGATACCGCCTGCCCGTAATTTATCTGCGAAAACCGCCTGCCATTCACTATAGATGCGTTGACATTCCTCACGGAGTCGGTCATTGGTGGAAGCAGTCTCTAACGCAATCGTTGTGATGGGCCCGCCCGCTTTAAAGCCCGACAGTTCTACATTGGCGGCAACATTGACGATAAACTGATAGATAGCCTCTGCGGCGTCCTCAATTTGTGCTAAGTTCTCGCGGATGCGATTAAGAACAATAGCCGCAACCCGGTTGATGGATTCTATGGCTAGTTCCTCTTTACCACCGGGAAAATGATAGTATAGTGAACCTTTTGGACTGCCACTTTCTTTAATGATCTGGTTCAAACCAGTGGCATGATAGCCTTGTAGCTCGAGTAACTCACAAGTTTTCTCGATGATTTGATCGCGGGTTGAACTCATAGTGTAAGCTCCTGTTAAATTTATTATATAGAATGGTCTACTTAAAGTCAACGTTGTTTTGTATCTATCCATTGCACACACCGTCTAATATCGGTGTGGAGTAAGTCCATTTTCATCATTTGGTATGTTACAGGGGAAGATAAATATCGTAAACAATGTCTATTGAAGTTATACTCGACACTGGCTAACAAAAAATCGTAAAGGAGAAAACACGATGGATTTCTATGATGTTATTGCAACGGCTGGTACTGCCCGCTTTTACAAAGAAGACCCCGTGCCAGATGATGTACTAACCCGTGTTTTAGATGCCGCACGTTGGGCGCCGCAGGGCGGGAATCGTCAACCTAACCGCTATGTTGTGGTGCGTGATGCCGCCAGAAAGCAAGCCTTGCGCGATATGTATTTTCCGCTTTGGCGTGACTATCTAGCGGCGGCAGGCGTCGGCGCGATTGCCATTCGTGGTAATGAAGTCCCCAAATTGCTGAAGGATGCTGACTACTTCGCGGAAAACTTCCACAAGACCCCAGTGATTATTGTGGTTTGCGCTCATATGGAAGACATTCACCCCACCGACCTTGAGCTAGAACGCGATCCGATTGTCTATGGCGCTTCAGTTTACCCCGCTGTGCAAAATTTACTTCTTGCCGCTCGTGCGGAAGGGCTAGGCGGTACATTGACCACCTTGTTATGCCACGAAGAGCCTAAGGTGAAAGAATTGCTTAATATCCCGGAAGGTTACGCGACTGCCGCTCACCTTGCAATCGGCTACTTGTCTGTACCATTCCCTAAAAAATTAACCCGCTTGCCGCTTTCTGATGTTGTATTTGAAGAGGAATTCGGTAAGCCGATGTACGAATAGACGGCGACCCCGAAGTAAAGTCAATCATGAAATATGACGCAATAATCATTGGCTCCGGACAGGCGGGTTTTCCGCTTGCTGGAGCACTTACCGCACGCGGTTTAAAGGTTGCGCTGGCAGAAGGCGGTCATGTCGGTGGAACATGCATCAATACGGGATGCTCTCCCACCAAAACGGTGATTGCCAGCGCACGAGCCGCATATATGGCAAAGCGTGGTGCGGACTTCGGCGTGATGACCGGGCAAATTCAGATTGATTTTGAGAAAGTCATGGCGCGTAAAGAAGCAATAGTCCAGCGTTTTCGGGGTGGTGTTGAGCAATCTTTAACCAGCAATGACAACCTGACAATTTATCGACATTACGCCGTCTTTGAAGCACCTAAGCGTGTGCGCGTTGGGGAACACGTCATCGAAGCTGATAACATCTATATCAATACGGGGGCACGTCCGTTTGTGCCACCAACGCCCGGTATAGAAGACATAGACTATCTGGATAACACGACGATATTAGATCTAAAAGCTGTGCCAGAGCATCTGATTGTGGTTGGCGGTGGTTACATCGGGCTGGAGTATGCACAGGCGTTCCGCAGGTTCGGTAGCCGTGTGACGATTATCGAGCGTGGTGAGCAGATTATGGGGCGTGAGGATGGTGATATTGCTCAAGCCGCACTTGACCTATTGACTGAAGAAGACATCCACATTTTGCTTCAAACAAAAATTGAACGTGTGGGCAAAACAGATGAGGGTGTTGCTGTAACGGTCAAAACAGGTGATGATACCCAACAGATACTGGGGTCTCATCTGCTGATGGCAGTAGGGCGAGTGCCGAATTCTGATGCGCTAGGCTTACAGCAAGCCGGTATTGCAACCGATGAGCGTGGCTATATTCTGGTGGATGATGAATTACAAACCAATGTTCCCGGCATATGGGCATTAGGGGATGTTAACGGTCGTGGGGCGTTTACGCACACTTCGTACAATGATTTTGAGATTGTGCGCGATAACCTTGACGGCGGTAAGCGTAAAGTCTCTGACCGTATTCCCATCTATGGCGTGTATGTTGACCCACCGTTAGGTCGTGTGGGGATGAGCGAGCGCGATGTGCGCGCAGAGGGTCGTAAGGCACTTATCGGGGTTAAACCCATGAGCCATATTGCACGAGCGATGGAACGTGATGAAACACATGGCTTGATGAAAGTGATTGTTGATGCTGAAACGCATCAGTTTTTGGGTGCGGCTATATTTGGCATCGGTGGTGACGAGATTATCAACAACATCGCCGATATGATGTATGCAAAAGCGCCTTATACAGTCATGAAGAATGCCGTCCATGCACACCCCACCGTAGCGGAATTGCTTCCCACGCTTTTAGGTGAGTTAGAGCCTCTGGAATAATTCATAATAAAACCCCCTTAGCCAAGCTGAGGGGGTTGAGGGGTTTTTAAAACTAGGGGATGAGCACAGCGTCAATCACATGGATAACACCGTTAGCGGCTTCTACATCGGCGATAATCACATTGGCGCTATCATTGATAACCACACCTTCTGTGCCCAGTGTTAAGCCCAAGCTCACGGGAAGAAATGTACCAAGCTGGATGCCAACCGCGTAAAAATCTGACGTGAGATAGCTTGCTAAGGTGGGTGAGGTGATGATGCCCGGCACAATGTGATAGGCTAACACGACAGTGAGTAGTTCAGCATTCGTTAGAAGTTCCTCGGCTGTTAAGTCCATTGAAGCGAGCAGTTGCAGGAATGCGGCATCTGTCGGGGCGAATATCGTTATGGCGCTGTCCTCATTGCTCAATAAGCGTAAAATGCTCTCGTCTGCCGCCAGCATCGCATCCAATAAAATGCTGAATTCCGGCTCATTATCGCTTGCCAATGCTAAGACAATGTCTGCGATGGTTTCTTCCACATCAAAAGTTAGACCGGCATAGTCACCGACGATCACGGGCAAAAGTACCGCATCAATAACGTGTATGATGCCATTGGCCGCGTATATATCTGTTAGGATGACTTCCGCGTAGCCAAAGTCGGTATTACCGACAAACAGACCATCATCAAAAATAAAGCTGAACGGCGCATCATCCACTACAGACCCGACAAACACTTCGTTATTCTCGGATAAAATCTCTAAAAAGTAATTGGAGTCTATCGCGGCGCTAGGGAGGACATGATAAGCCAGCACAGCATTGAGTGTTTCCACGTCACTCAGCAGAACATCTGCCGTGATGCTAAATTCTTCCAACAAAGTGCCGAAGGCTACATCTGTCGGGGCAAAGACTGTTAGCTCGGCTTCGGGGTTACTCAAAATCTCTAGTAGAGAAGGGTCAGCCGCCTGGATAGCCGCTAATAGCACGGTGAATTCCGCGTCTTCTTCCGCAGTAGCAAGGCTAATAATGATGTCTGCAATCGTAGGATTGCCGTCTGTTGTTTCTTGGGCGCTAACCGGAATGCTGGCAACCAGAACCAACAGCATAGCAACTAATAGGGCGATTTTACGCATTTATCCTCCAGAATTGGAATGTAAAAGATGTTATGGCGGGGTCATTTGGGGATTTCCGATCACAACGTTGACCTTCAGGTATAAATCCACAATGATTTTTATCTGAACAACCCATGAGAACACCCCATCACACAGTCTCGCGGCGGGGTTCTAATTCGCCATCGTCGCCGAGTATATATTCCATAGACTCCCATACGGCGATGTCCAGCGCGTCACCATCCCAATCACTATCATCATCCAGTGTTTCGATGCTGGCTTTGGCTTTTTGCTTGCGTGTGATGGGGTCTTCCAGGGTGCGGCGGGCGGCAGTGGCAATAGATTGCGCCCACGCATCACAATGATCAATCGCTATTGCGATGTCTTCCTGCATAGAACTAACATGAAAGCTCACTAATCCGTCGCTGATATCGTCTTCACCCCGCTTTATCACACGGATGTTTTGAATATCCCGTAACTGGATAACTCGTATCACATGGTCATCTGCATCTAAAAAAACCAGTGTTGCAGGCGTTAAGTAGAGCTTAAAGGGTGCGCCATAATCCCACATGCCATATAAATCCTGTACAGCAGGTTGGGCTTCTGAAGGGGGTCGGTAGATATAGGGCCTTTGCTGACGATATGCCCGGATAATATCGTCATTGACGAGTTTTTTCAGCACCCGTACCAGCGCCATCATCCGTGATTTAGCGGTGCGGATTTTAAGAATCTGCCAGCGCCCTTCTGTGTGAGCATGAATTTCGATCCCGTTAATGCCATCCTCGTATTTTTTAGGCCGCCAAAAACCTTCAATTTCGTGGCCTAAACAGGTAAATAATGGCGCATCATCACCTTTTGTCGCATACGCGACGATATGCTTATTAGTGACGAAGAGTATCGCATTCGTCCAGCGCCGTATTGGTTTTGAGGGGTGCGATACCCGAATGGTGACATCATGGCTAAAAGTGGTATTGCGCGGACGCAAACGTTTTAATCGCGCATGATAAATACGCTGTTCCCGCGTTATCCAAATAGCCGGGATGGTTAAAGCCGCCAGTGTCGCCAGAACAATGATCAAGTCCATGTATTGTACGTGCCATCCGGTATTGCTCAATAATCAACGGATAAATTTCTGCGCTATTGCTCGATTTGTAACCCGCGTGGCGTGATAACATATTCTACCCGCCCCAGCACATAATCAATCAGCACGGCTAACAACGCCGCTGGGAACGCGCCCAAAAACACAAATGGATAGTTAATCATAGATATTCCGCTTTGAATAGGGAAGCCTAACCCACCCGCGCCCACAAATGCGCCCAACGTGGCTGTGCCAACATTAATAATCATGCTAGTTCTTACCCCTGCCAATATCACACGACTGGCAATCGGTAGCTCAATCTGGATCAGGATTTGTGTCGGCGTCATGCCCATACCCTTTGCCGCATCAATCGTTGCTTCCGGCACGGACTCAATCCCGACGACGGTATTTCGCACAATGGGCAATAGTCCATAGGCTACCAGCGCAATCACCGCAGGCCAGAAGCCAGTCTGCCGCAGAATAGGCACCATAATTGCCAGGATAGCTAAAGTAGGGATGGTCTGGCCGATATTCACCAATGTATTTACTAACGGTAAAAACTCGCGGAATTCCGCGCGTGTTACCATGATGCCTAGCATTAAGCCCAACGGAATAGTAATCAACGATGAGATGATGACCAGTTCCAGATGCTGGCCGACAAAGTTCACCACCCGTGCTCCGCTAGACACACTGGTAAATTGTACATTACGCGGGAACAACTGTGCCAGCAGATAATCCCAGAACGGCTCGTGCCCGAAGATTGACCAGAACAGTAAAAACACCCCTAATGCGCGGATGAGTGGACGAATGAGTTTGTCGTCACGGCGGCGGAAGGCCAGCGCCAGCGCAAATTCCACGACGGCGAACGCAATGGCATAAGCATAGAGTGGAATACCGGTGTCGCTTGCACGTATCCTCAGCACCGTGTTAGACGATGCCTGCACATTGGGCGACCATAACGCGATATTCAAATCCGCTACCGGGAAATAACGGTTGAGTTCTTCCGTTATACGGTCAACCACGCGCCCGATATTTGCTCCTTCCCGGTAGATAACTTGTAAACGGCTGAATGCCTCTGTCCGCGTGGCTTCTATTTCCGGTACACCAACATAAAGCGCCTGCAAAGCATTCAGGTCTGTTTCTTCCGGCACAACCGCAATCAGACGTTGTACTGCGGTGGCGCGGACTGCATCCACGCCGCTTACACTTCGGATGCGTGTTGCTAACGCTTCTGCATTGGCGCGTTCTGCCAATAAGATGATAAAGTCTTGTCCTCCGTCGCCTTGACGCGGAACAACTTCTAATGCCTGCCGGATAGAAGCCGCTTCACTGAATAACGGGCCAGTACTCGCGCCAGGTGAGAGGGTCACGTATAAGCCCTCTAACATCTCGACGGATGCTTGTTCCTGTATGTTTAATGCTTGCACAATACTGTCAGCATTGGCATCTTCCGCCAGCAGGATAAACAGGCGGTTCATCTCCAACACGCTGACATCCTCGATGATGGCAACATCCTCGAAGCGTCGCAGAAAGCCATCTACCTCTGCATTAGTCAGGCGTTCGCGCTCACCGTTGTAATAAAACCCACCGCCGCCAATATTGAGGATGAGCGTATTAGGCGCGGGTTCGACATTAGCGGCTTGCTGGACATTTAATGAAGGCCATACTTGTTGGTCATTTAGGGAGAAAGTGATTAACGAGAGTAAAAATAACAACAAGGCCGCAATCAGCCAGACGAGTGCCGCAATAGGGAAGAAGCGTGCGCGTATGTTCAGGTTCAACATCGTGCTTACGTACCTTCCGCGTGAGGGGGTGTCGGTGGATGACTGGTCAAATCATCATTGATTGCCAGTTCCTGCAAAGCCTTAAGTGTGATACTTCCTTTTAGCCTGCCCTGGTTATCCACGATGGGCGTTACACGGAAGCCACGCATAATCATCTGGCTGAGTGCCTCACGAGCGGTGGCGTTCTCTCGCACGGAAATTTCGCTATAGTGTGCTTCGTTCATAGCCTCAATCAGTGATGTATTTTGCCGCGCTTCTTCACGGTCTACCCAGCCTTTTAACACGCCTGTATCCGCATCAACCACAAATGCAGACATCACCCCCAACCGTTCAATTTCTTCCAGCGCCTTGCTGATGTTATCGTACATGGAAACACGCGGTGGATTATGGCTCATCAAATCCGCCACGCGCACAAGCCCTAAGCGCTTTAAGGCGCGATCTGTGCCGACAAAATCGCGCACAAATCGGTTTACCGGATGCGATAAAATTGTATCAGGGGTGTCGAACTGTACCAGTTGGCCTTCTTTTAAGATAGCGATGCGGTCTCCCATTTTAATTGCTTCATCAATGTCGTGGGTAACGAATACAATTGTTTTGCCCACCCGTGCCTGAATTTGCAGAAATTCGTCCTGTAAAATCTCGCGTGTGATGGGATCAATCGCGCCGAATGGTTCATCCATCAGCATGATAGGCGGGTCTGCCCCGAGCGCCCGTGCCACGCCGACGCGCTGTTGTTGACCGCCAGAAAGCTGACGCGGATACGAATCCCGGTAGGTGTCCGGATCTAGGCCGACCAACTCTAATAATTCGTCCACCCGCGAGCGAATTCTGCTCTCCTTCCACTTCAGCAGGCGCGGTACAACGGCGATGTTCTCAAAGATTGTCATGTGTGGGAACAAGCCAATCTGCTGGATGGCATAACCAATCTTGCGCCTTAGCTCAACTGTAGGGATTTCCCGGCTATCGCGTCCATCAATAATAATTTCCCCTTTAGTGATTGCGATGAGGCGATTAATCATCCGCATGGACGTTGTTTTACCACAGCCAGATGGCCCGATTAATACGGTAATTTCCCCTGTTGGGATTTGTAAGCTCAGGTTGTTTACAGCGCGTAAGCCGTTAGCATATTCTTTGACGACGTTTACAAATTCGATCATCAGTTGCGTTGTCCTTCTACGTATTTTCTACATGGCGGATGCCGGGCGATGTGAATAAGGTTTCAATCAATCGCAAGGAGGCGTCCAGCACAAGTGCCAGCACAACCGCCGGAACCAAACCGAGCAGGATTAAATCAATCGATGTGTCGTTAATGCCGCGTAGGATGAACACACCCAAACCGCCACCGCCGATAATCTGTGCAATCGTGCCGATTCCGACCAATGCGACGCCAGCATTACGCACGCCTGCCATTATCACAGGGAAGGCAAGCGGAAGCTCAATACGGAAGAAAATCTGTGAGGGTGTCATTCCCATGCCGCGCCCGGAGTCGATAATGGCGGGGTCTACATTATTTAGCCCGGCGTAAGTATTCCGCACTAAGGGTAACAAGGAATAAAGAGTCAGGGCGATGAGCGCGGGCGCGACACCAATCCCGGAAATGCCTAAATTGCCGATGGTCAGCACATTGAACACAGATTGGTTATTTTGCTGTAAGCGGCTGACGTTGACCTGACTGTTAATGTATATCTGCGCGGATTCCAGAAACAGATAGACCACAAAAATTAGGCCAACAATAATCAAGCCAGTGGTCAAAAATTTGACGATACGCTCGCGTTGATTGTCATTTGGTAGAAAACGATGGACTGCGCTGATGATAAACGACCCAGCGAATAACACGAGCGCGATGTTGTTGCCGTCTGCAAATCGTCCATTGGTTATGCGTTGAATCACCACCTGATACAAGAAAGCAACAAGCACAGATGTGAACAATGCTACGGGTATGGCGGCGACCAATGCCCCTATTAAAAAAAGTGGCGATTGTGTCCACTGTGGTAGATACGCACGCATAAAAACCATAAACGCGCCATAAGCCAGTGTGATGATAGTCAGGATCAAGAAGACGGACGCAATATCAGTAAATAACTGATTCCCAAAGGCGGCCAACGGCGATAGCAACAGGCCGAACAAGGCTAAACTCGGCACAGTTTGGATGATGCCGACGGCGTATAAAATCAACGGAGAAACAGTTTTGCTCCGTGCCGCCCATAAGCCTAGGCCAATACCGACGACAAAGCCGACCAGCAAAGACACACTTACAAATGTGATATGCTGGATCGTCACTTCCTGCAAGCGTTCGCCGTTGTTACGCAGTTCTACCATAAACGAATAGTTATCCAAACTGCCTGATGTAAACGCCAACAAAATTGCAATCACGCCCCCCCAGCCGATAAATAAACGTGATAACCTGTGAACATCATGGCGTTTTAAATCCTGCAAACCGCTAAATAGCACCATGTACCCGCCAAATAAACCTAACACCATGCCGCCGGAAGGCAACACACGCGGGTTATTAATCACCACATCATCCGGCAGATACGCGGTTGCATCAGTGAGGATGAGGGTTCCTGCTTGTTCTGGTAATAAGAAGCCCAAAATTAAAAGCGCGTTACCGATGATGGCTAGCCACCATCCACGCTGTATTTCT
>DAIMZF010000100.1:0-12403 GCA_036734085.1 Aggregatilineales bacterium | reverse complement strand
GAATTACTGTTGGTGCAAGTGGAACAAAAACAGCAGGCGGATTGACCAAGCCAAGCGCTTCACAATCCCCCTCCGCTTGGACGGCCACCGCAGACGCGAACCCTGTTACACCGTTAAAGCGCACCTGATACCATGTTCCATCGGGTGTAATGCCCACAACTTCTGCAGATTGTCCGCCGGGTAAAGCGATAAGCACAGGAGCATCCACACTGGCCGATTGGCGGATGTTCGCCCCACCTGCCTGGAATGGGGTTACAGTACAAGCGACGCTATCCGATGCAGTGGTCGGGGCAACAATGGGCACAGAAGCGGCGCACTCATCCGCGCCAACTGGGGCATAACATAAAGAAAATCCAGCCGAATCCGACGGACTGCTGAAGTTTGCATATTGGATGATTTCTACGCGATAGGCTTTGGTGCTTGGGGGGAGTGTCAGGCGTGCGCCGAGCAAGTCCGCGCCCAAAACCGCCACAACCTGCCCACTAGCGGCCTCGATTAAACGCACGCCGATTCCGCTCTCTGCTCCTACATCCAGATACGCGACTTCGGGCAAGCCTTCAAAGCGGTAGACCGCAACGAGCGTGGAAGATGTTAACTCGCCGAATATTCGTTGTGCAGGGGCCAGCAGGATAGGTGATAGGACTGTTTCGGTCTGCACAGCGACGATAATCCGCCCGGTGCTTGCCTGGGTTGTGCTAATCTCCAGGATGTAATCACCCGGCTGTAGGTAACTGGCTAAATTGATGATAATTTCCCCGCGTGGATTGGGTTGATGAGCCAGCACTTCGCCATCCTGCAAAATGCGGATTGTGGGCTGTGCGCGGTCACTCAATGCCTGAAAAGACACCGCGAGCGCGTCTTCCGCACGGTAAGAGAGGCGCACAACGTCGCCTGGCGCATCAATATTCAATGAAACAGGCTGGTCAAACGTGAGTGGTATTGGTGACTGTGCATCCTGTGCAATGGAAATCGGCGCGATAAGGACAAAAAACAGCATAGCCAAACACCCGCGTAGATACTTCATAACCTTAACCTCCTTGAGTTGTCAGAATCTCTGATGGATTGCTACAATATAGCATGAATACATTGTGTTCACTTGCGGTATCAATAGCGTTTTTATTGCCTTATGTTATGATAGATAAAAGCTATCTAATCATGTAAAGAAAGTGGTTGTTTATGTCCGCGAATGTTGATGCGATGGTGAAAGAAGCAATCCGCGCTTACCGCGCAGGCCGCACTGATGAAGCGCATACCCTGTTGATGAAGGCTGTCGATATTGACGAAAACCACGAACAAGCGTGGATGTGGTTGAGCGCGGTGGTGGAATCTGTGGATGAGCGCATTCTATGCCTGGAAAATGTGCTTCTGCTCAACCCGGATAACATCAATGCCAAGCGCGGGTTGGATCGTCTGCTGGCGCAACAGAATAAACAGGGGCAAACACCATTCACAGGTATTGATGGCAACGAATGGGGCGACATTGACAGCGACACAACCGGGTTTATGGCAAACCTGGACATCGGCATCGACGCGCCTAAGCCCCCCGTTGATAACCCCAGCGACTATCAAACCGGGTACGAATCCGCTTTTGATAGCGCTGTGCTGGGCGTCAACTACGATGAGGAATTCGACCCACTTGGGGATGATTTTGACATCAGCGATTTGCAGGATAGCTTTGATGCTGGCACAGCCTACGATGACGATGATGATGAAGACGAAGCATCTTTCAGTGGCGGAAACGGGAATAGCTACCGTGCTGATACCTACCAGACTGATGACGACGGCGCGGAAGACCTCTCGGAATATCTGGATGAAGTGCAATTAGATGACGAAGACGAACTCGAAACACTGTTCGGCGATAATAAAAATACGGGATATAGTAGCTTCGATAGCTTTAGCTCTAACAATGACGATGACGATGAATATGCAGAAGACTTCGGCGCAGTGCCGGAGCTTGACCGTTACTTTCAGATGATTCCAGACAGCATTCGCCCGACCCGGGTTCCGGGTGCAGATGAAAGCCGTCCGGCGATACTTATTCTGTTATTGTTATTGCTGTTTGTCGGGAACATCGGCATGATTGCCCTGCTGGTGATGAACATGACGGCCTAGACGAACCCGCATGAGTATGCTATAGTTTGCGTCTATTTGAAGCGTTAAGAGCAACCCAGAGGAAACAATGGCTAATCATAAATCCGCAATCAAGCGCATCCGCCAGACGGAAAAGCGCCGCCTGCAAAACCGCCACTTCCGTAACCGTGTCCGCACGTTCGTGAAGAAAGCGCGTTCTGCCATCCAGACAGAGAATGTGTCCGAAGCACGCGAAGCGACCATTAAGGCCATTAGAGACCTTGATATGGCCGCCAGCCGTGGCACCATCCACCCGCGCAACGCCGCGCGGCGTAAGAGCCGCCTGATGAAGCAACTCAACGGGTTAGAGCAATCTGCAAGCTAACCGGCCTAGAGGCCGGTTTTTTATTTCCCGGCTTCATGCGCTTGTATCAAGCGCCCGCCTTGTTGACCAGGGCGGGTGTTGTAACCCCACAAAAGTAAGCGCGGATTTTAGCCCACCTCATTCAACTTAATCACGTTGGATTTTAGCTGACCGCACCCGGCGTCAATGTCAATCCCACGCCGGACACGCACGGTTAACGGCACATTGTAGCTTTCCAGCACAGCACGAAAGCGTTCCACAACGCCCACATCCGACGGCTTGCCGCCATAGCCGACGGTGGGGTTTAATGGGATGGCGTTCACATGACATTCAAGCCCGCGTAGCAGTTTGCCCAGCGCGTGTGCTTGCTCTCGTGTATCAGTTTCGCCGTTAATCAACGCCCACTCAAACGTTACACGACGCCCAGTTTTGCTGAAGTAATAATGGCACGCCTCAATCAATTGGTTTAAATCCCAGCGACGGTTCACGGGCAGAAGTGCGCCGCGTTCCGCGTCGGTGGCGGCGTGCAGGCTAATTGCCAGTCGCACTTGCAGACCTTCATCCGCGAATTGGTAAATCTTCGGCACAATGCCCACCGTGCTGACCGTGATATGCCGTGCCCCAATGCCTAAATCGCTAATCAGGCGGCGGATGGCGATGAGTGATTCATCGTAATTGTGAAAAGGTTCGCCCATGCCCATCAGCACAACGTTGGACAGTCGCTCGCCTTCGGCCTCTAGCTCGGCGGCGAAGCGGACTGCCTGCTCGAAGATTTCCGCCGCGCTGAGGTGGCGCACGAATCCCATCTGCCCTGTCGCACAGAAGACACAGCCCATCGCACAACCCGCCTGTGTGGAAATACACGCCGTCCGGCGGTCATCATCATAGGGCATCAGCACACTTTCTATCATCTGCCCATCCGGGAGTTGATACAACCGTTTGCGTGTGCCATCTTTGCTAGCTTGTTCCGTATTAAGCATCAAAACGCCGAGTGTCGCTTCCGCTTGAAGACGCTCACGCAGGCTTTGCGGGAGGCTGGTCATGGCGGCAAAATCGGTCACACGGCGATCATAGAGCCATTCCCACACCTGCTTGGCGCGGAAGGGTTTTTCTCCCCAAGTTGTGAGGGTGGTGGTAAGTTCATCTAAGGATAGTGCGTAAAGGTTAATCATGGGTAACATTCGCCTCTTGCTGATGGCTTTTATTGTAATGCAATTCCAGCAAGGGGCGAAGCGGCAACCGGATGAAAGCAAGGGCTACAACCAGTCCGTCAGGGGGGCGGTCTTTTCATCATCCGGAATGTTGCCTGTGTTCAGCGTGCCACTTGGCTCGAATAACATCACCTCGACTTCTTCCTCCGCATAGGGGCGATGCTCTACCCCACGCGGAACAACAATCATCTCACCCGCCTCAATCCATTCTGATTTATCCCTAAAATCCATGCGGAAGCGGCCTTTAACCACATAGAATAATTCATCTGCATCTTCATGATGATGCCACACGAACTCGCCTACAAACTTGACCAACTTAACCTGCTGACCGTTAAGTTCCGCGATGATGCGCGGGTGCCAGTGGTCGTTAATCTGCGTAAGTTTATCCGCAAGGCTGATTTTTGCTGTCATCGAATATTCCTTTTAATTTTTGACAAAACAGAACTTAACTTATTTTAAGCACCAGGCCAACCATTGAATAACCCAATACCAAAAATTTATGAAAACAACTTTTTAAATATGTTATAGGTATTATAATCAAACTAAATTTTAACAAACTATCAACTAAGGATGTAAGATGACTGTATCTATACAAGATAAAATGACACAAGGTGAACGGTTATTGCTAAAACGTATGGAGCAATTGCCTACTGATAGATATTATTACGCCTTAGAACCCTCGCTGAATAATGTTGATAACACTAGCAGGCCGGACGCCATTATTGCATGTTGGGAGTATGGGATTGTCGCAATTGAAGTCAAAGATTGGAAGAACATCCTGGAAGGCGACCAGCAGACGTTTGTAATTCGCACAGTTGACGGAGAAACTCTCCGCAAGCCCAACCCCGCAGAAACAGCCCGTAACTATGCCATCCAACTATCACGCTTACTGGAGCAACAATCTGTTTTAAAGACCAATCACAAAGGACGCGATTCGCTTGCTGTGGCATGGCACAGCATGGTTATTTTCTCCAATTTACATCAAAACAATATCACCTATCTCGAAAAATTAGGGATGTTGCCTAGTGGCGTTGCCTTCGGCAAAGAAGTCCTGGATAGTGTGGAAAAGTTCGAGAAGGCGCTTAAAAGCCTGGCGTGGAAATTCACACCCCGTACAGCACTCATCGATAAGCAAAAAGCCGCGATACGCCGTGTCATCAAACCCGGTTTAGCCATTGGCGACTATGGCACGCTCTCCCCTTTACAAGAGATGCTATCTGAAGAAGCCCTAAAACTTTCGGAGAATGCCACAGTTCGCCTCATTCGTGGGGTAGCCGGTAGCGGCAAATCATTGGTTTTGGTGCGACGTGTTCAATATTTACTGGAAAACTATCCCGATAAGAATATTCTGGTTCTGTGTCTGAACAAGAATTTATCAGAAGATTTACAAAGACGCATTGAATCACCAGAAGTCACTGTCGTTAATTTTGATAAATTCTGTAGTGACATCATCAAAAAAGCCAATCGCAAATGGCCTAACCCACATCCGCAAGGACTACGTGGATGGTTGGAACGACATGAGCTAAACACGCTTAAAGATGCCGGAATGACAGTTGAGTTTGTCGAAGATGAAATTAACTGGCGCAAAGATGTTTCTATGTTTGACAATGAAAAATACCTGACTGTTGACAGACGGGGAAGAAGCAAGGCGTTACAGCAACCCCAACGGATTGTCGTCAACGAGGTATTTAGTCGATATATCGCGTGGCAACAAGCAAAACGTGAGTCTGGTGATGGACAGTGGGCAGACTGGGCAGATATTGCCCATGAAGCACTGTCTGCCCTTAGCAAAAAAAGTCATCCTTTTAAGCGCAGTTTCGATGTTATTATGCTGGACGAAGCACAAGATTTCGCGCCATCGTGGATAAAGGTTATCATCCGCTTACTTAAAAAAGGTGGGAATTTGTTCATCTGCGATGACCCGACACAAAGTCTTTTCAGACAATTTTCGTGGAAAGAAAAAGGTATTCCGGTCAACGGGCGTTCCCGTATTTTACGTGTCCCCTTCCGCAATACACGTGAGATAAGTGTGGCCGCCCATGCCCTGCTAGAAGCCGACCCGCTACTGTCGATTTCATCGGAGATCACCAAACCTTCGCTTGATGCACCAGACCTGGAAAGCGGACAAGTACCCTATCTGGCTTTGTTACCGGACAAAGAAACGGAAATTCTGTTTGTGTACAACGAAGTCGCACGCATAAAAGAAGCCGACATCCCGTTTCATGAAATTGGCCTGCTCTATTCTAATTACAAAGAAGAGCATCATTGGAAGGAGTTAGCGGCGATCGGCGTCAATGTCGTGCGGTATAATCAGATGAAGGGTTTGGAATTTCGGGTGGTGATTCTGCCATTTGTTGGGGCTGTATTTGAAAACAAAGACACAACCGATGATTTCATCAGTGATGCGCGGCGACGTTTATTTACAGCCATGACCCGTGCAAGACAAAAGTTGGTTATGTCTCATCACGGCACAGCCTTTCCAGAACCCATAAAATGTATTTTGCCACATACCTACCATGAGAAGTTAACTTCCGCAAAAATATGAAGGAGGAAGTATGCAAAACAGGCCAGAATGGATGATTGTCTACACGACACATCATTCCATAGACGCACAAATTGTGGCCGGACGGTTGCAACATGAAGGCATCCCAGCCATCCTTGACCAGATGACGGGACGCGACGCCATCGGCATTACCATCGGCAATTGGGGCGAAGTACGGGTACTCGTCCATCCAGAAAACTACGAACGCGCACACGCAATTTTATTCCCAGAGGCATCCGAACTAGGTGAGGGTGATGATGACAACGTCATCTATTATGAAGACTGGGAAGGCGACCAGGATGAATAATACACTCACGGACGTGCCAGGCATCCGTGTGGGGCATATGACCGACACCGACGCGCTGACCGGATGCACGGTGATCCTGT
Source organism: Aggregatilineales bacterium (assembly GCA_036734085.1). Classification (GTDB taxonomy): domain Bacteria; phylum Chloroflexota; class Anaerolineae; order Aggregatilineales; family Phototrophicaceae; genus J038. The sequence goes on along the minus strand of DAIMZF010000100.1, from coordinate 5,829 downwards.
GTCCGCCCAATACCATCGGCGGCGTAGACCAACGCGGCGGCGCACCCGGCACGCGGGAAACAGATTTGCTCCGACCTACCCATATGGTGGAATATGTTCACGGTATTGTGCTTTCCGGTGGGAGTGCCTACGGCTTAGGTGTGGCAGATGGCGTGATGCGGTATTTAGAGGAGCAAGGCATCGGCTACCCGGTGAACGAATTTGTCGTGCCCATTGTGCCCACAGCCATCCTCAATGATTTACGCTTTGGTAATGGCAGAGTGCGTCCGACGCCGGAGATGGGCTACCAGGCCGCACAGAACGCCACAGAAGCCGCAGTGCAGATGGGCAACATCGGCGCGGGCATCGGGTGTCGTGTCGGCGCATTTAAAGGCAATGCGCTAGCCACAAAAGGCGGGTTAGGGTCAGCAAGTGTAAACATTGGGGATGGGCTAATCGTCGCGGCTTTGGTGGCTGTTAATGCTGTCGGGGATGTCGTGGCGGACGATGGCGCAATACTCGGCGGCATCCGTAAGCCGGAAGGCGGCTTCGCCAATATGCTCGACGTTCTGCGCGGGCTGGCACGCGATGAAACCCCACCCGCACGGGATAATACCGTCATTGGTGCGATAGCCACCAACGCCAAACTGACCAAAGACGAGACAAACAAAGTTGCTCAGATGGCGCAAAATGGGCTTGCACGCGCCATCCGCCCGGCGAATACAATGTATGATGGGGATACGATTTTTGCACTATCTACGGGTGAAATCCCGGCGAATGTTAACGTCATTGGTGCATTTGCCGCCGAAGTCATGGCGCAGGCCATCCGGCGCGGGATTTACAACGCGACGACAATCGGCGGCGTGCGGCAATATGACACACCCTAGCAATGCTTATTTATTCTGATTGGCGCAGGATATAAGCATCATCTGGCGCTTCTGTCGTTAAACGCATAAAGTCACCCGCCCGATACCAGCCAATAATCAAACGGTAGTCATCATCGGCGGGTAAATCATCCAGTGTCAGCGCGTGGCGCGTGGTGTAGGTTTCGCCCGCCCGCCAGAATTGCGTGGAGAGTAACGGCGGGGCATCGGCTTGCGCGATGATAGATTCGTCAGAATCCAGTAATTGTACAAAAACCGTATATCCGGCATCGAGTGTACCTTCTGTACGCCATGTCAGCAGAAGTGCATCCGCATTGAATTCATAAGCAAGCAGGCTGATGGCGTCCCCAAAAGATGTGAGTGCAGGGGCTTGTGACTCCGGTTCTAAATCCGCATCAGCCGCAAATCCACCCACCGATAAAACCGCCATCGGGATTTGTGCGTCGTTTTCGTCCTGTGGGGTAAACACCTCCCCTGTGGCGTAATCCCACCAGCCCACCAGCAAGCGCAGGTCAAACGCGCCTGTGGCGTCTTCCAGAGGCACATTATAAGTATCAGCATAGATTGCGCCCGGTTGCCATGCGGATGTGCGAAGCAATCCACCACCGGGATAGCTGTCAATCTTGCCGATGACTTCGCCATTGGCATCAAGCAGATGCAGATACAGGCTATAATCCCGCGAACTGGCCGTCATGGGTTGCCAGTAGAGCGTGAGGCGTACAGCTTCATCGGTTGTATAGCGCGTTGGTTGTGTGTCGTAGCCGATGAGGGCGACATCCCCATATCGGGCATAGATGGGTAACGCCTGTGGCGGCAAGGCATCAAGCGGTGGGGGCATCATGTAACGCGGCGCAATCCACACAAACGGCGTGATTAGTGCAAATATAGCGAATGCCCCCACCAAACCAGCCAGCACACGCCGCACACGGATAAGCTCCGCCAGGCCGAGTGCTATCAGCGTGCTGGAAGCGGCCATGTATGGAAAGAGTAACCGCCCCTGTGAAGCCATTGTTTGCGCCGTCCAACTGATGAGGCTGGCCGTACCTATCGTCAAAACAAGGCACAGCACAACCAGCATCGCGGGCGATGACCCATCGTGCCGATAACGGTAAAACGTCCGCACGATACCGATAACGGCCAGCAAAACAATAAAGTCCATCAGGGTGTAAAAGGCGGTATGTGTAAGGATATTTACCGAGCCAAACGCGCCCCAATAAGCGATACGGAAGCCTTCAAATTCTGCAAAGAGCGTGCCAACTGTGAAAGGCTCCAGACGGGGGCCGACGATACGAACCATCATATGTGTGCCGAACAATTCACCATACAGGGAGAGATTACGCAGATACCACCACCCCGTCCCCAATGCCCATATGCCTGCCATTAACGCGCCGAGTATGAAAAGCCCTTTTACATCCCGGCGGCGATAAGCCACCCATAACGCGCTCAGTGCCGCCACCGGGACAAGCACTAAACCACTTAATTTAGTCAAGGTTGCCAGCATGATGATGAATGCCAATGCGATACTCCGCCGCAAAGCGAAGCCGTCCCGCAACAGCCATACAATCAGAAAAATAGCGATACTGTTCAGCGCGGTAACAAGGGTATCATTATTCACTGATGCCATGATGAAGATAAACATCGGGTTAAACGCGGTAATGCCCGCCGCCACCAAAGCCACAGTGTCGCGTTGTGTCACCATCCGCGCCGTGAGGTAGACAAACGTCACGGTGACTGCGCCAAGCATCAGCCCGATGACGCGCAACAGATAAGCCGATAGCGCCGCACCCCTTAATGGCGGCACATGAGAGTCGCGCAGAACCATATTTTTGTTATCGTCCACATGGGGCAAGCCGAGCTTGGCGTGCGGATTTTCCACAAAAATTGTGTCGAAGTCGTCAAAGTTAAACGGAGTCACCAGCACCGCCGCAAGGATGTAATAAAGCGGCGGCTGACTGCCCTCTTGATGATACGGGGTGTCGAGGTTATCCGGGTCTTGCACAGGCAGGGCGCGGTTTTCGCGCAGGTAATTTACCATGCCGAAGTGCCGTAGCTCATCGGAGGCTTCAAACAAGGGGGTTGCCCACAGATACGCCAGTCCGATAAAAAAATACGCCAGAATAATGCCGATAAGTACTCTATGATGCTTGATTGTCATGTATCAACTGTCCTACAGCAAACCAAAACAATGAATGTGATAGGCCCATATATAGACAAGCTATGGGTTGGTGTCAACGGTATCTCGTCCGGGCACGATGTACGCATCATCTGGCAAGCGGGTTTCGTCAACATGCAGGGCAATCAGGCGTTCACCGGTGTTTTCGTCATACAGTCCCATCAAGACCTGCAAACAAGCGGCCTGTGTGCCAGCCGGTAGGCGGATAAAACGCTGGTCAGCGTTAGATTCATCCGCTAACCACATGGAAAACGGGTAATTCCCGCCCCAGATGTAGCCGTCATTCTGCGCTATGAGTATGCCATCGCAGGTGACGTGTGCAAATAATTTAACAGGTGCGGCGGCTTGTAGCATCCAGCGCGTGCGAAGAACAACCACGTCGCCCGTGTAAGACCAGTCCGCCGCCGCTAATACCGCGCCTATCTGCGGAAAAACCACGCCTGCCGATGTGCTGGCGTCCACATCTTGCCCGCCCACCAACACCGGGATAAAGCGTCCGTCTGTGTAAAATTCTGTGTGGAGGATGTAGTCCGCCTGGCGCAGAAGGTCAAGCCGTAACGGGGCACCATGTACTGTATAGCCATAGTCTATCGTCTGCACAAGCGCAGGGTTCGTCAAGGCTTGTACACGAATATCTGTCGTCTGGCTCTGCAACCAGAATTGCTGGCTGTAGTCAATGTTAGGGTCTGTCCATAGGACGCCCTCACTTCCCAGCAAAAAACGACGGCTAGCATCGTTGGGGGTAATGCTCATGGGCGCATTGATAACCACAACATCCCCACCGGGAGCCAACGACACAGCCTGCATGTTCCAATCTGCCAGACGTAAAAAGTCAAGGCGGCGCATGTGCAAAAACTCCACGCTGATGAACATGGTCAGCATAATTAGCGTGATGTTGAACCAACGCGGGCGTCCGTGTGATGCCAGTGCCACACCCCAAAAAATCCCTCCGCCAATGGAGGCTAACAGCGCTAGTCGTAACTGGCCTAGCACATAGCCCGGCGGCAAAATCAATATGGCAGGGAGCAACGCCAGCACATACCACATCAGGCCATAGCCCAGTAACGGAAACAATCGACGCCGGGACAATCCAAACACCAACACCAGCACAAACACAATCGTTGTCAACAGGAATAAGGCGGCGGCATCCCCGATGATGAGTAAGCGTATCATCCGCACAAAGGGGTAGGCTATCCCCTGCCCTAATGCGGCCAAAGCGGTAAACGGCTCGGCGGACAGTGTACGCGCTTCATCGTTGGGGCTAAAGGCCAACCATAACGCGATATAGAGCAAGGTCAGCGCCCATACCGGGATAGTCGCTTGCCATAGGCGTGCATCCAGCCGCCGTCGGAATAACCACAACGTAACAGGCAGAAAAACAGCGATTAATACGCCGTTTTCATGGCTGAACAGCGCTACAAATGCCCCTAAACCACACAGGATTAAAAATGACAGCTTACCGTTATTCACATAGGCCATACCCGCCCACAGGCACACACATACACCCAACGCCATTAGAAGATGAAAAAGCGCGGCAACCATCACCACAGCCTGATAGCTGAGTGGGAAGAACATCACAAAGCACCCTGCCAGCACCCCCGCCCAAACAGATTGAGACAGTTTGCGTGTTATTTGTCCTGTCAGCACGCCAATCAAGCCAAATGCAAAGACGTTGAGCGCGTGCAGAGCCACCACCGGATAGCCTAAAGGTGCAAAGAGCTTCCATAAAGTGAAGGCAAGTGGACGGTAAAAAGGGAAAGTGGGGAAGTAGCCCCAATGACGGAAGCCATCCGTTTGCCCTAAGATGATAAAATGTGGCCCATCATCCAGAAAGTAAGGCAAGCGGAGCGCATAAGCGTAAAGCGCAAGTGCAAGCAACATCGGCAGGACACCGAGTAAGATGTGATACAAGCGCGGAGTAACGGACTCCGCGCCTTGTGACGATGATTTACCCCTCAAAGCGATAGCCTACACCTCGTACAGTGATAATTCGCTTGGGGTTGGAGGGGTCATCCTCTATTTTTTCCCGCAACCAGCGAACGTGAACGTCCACCGTGCGCTTGTCTACAAAGTAATCGTAGCCCCAGACTTTCGTGAGGATTAAATCCCGCGAAAGTACCGCGCTTCTGTTCCGCATCAGTTCGGTGAGCAGGTCAAATTCTTTATTACTCAGTTTAACTTCTGTTTCACCTTTAAAAACGCGCCGTCCCGTCAGGTTCAGGCGCAAATCGTTAGAAATCAATTCGTCTTGTTGCATCACAGGGCGGCCTTCAATACGGCGAAGCACAGCCCGTACCCGTGCTAAAAATTCACCCAAGCCGAAGGGCTTCACAATATAATCGTCTGCGCCGCTTTCCAGCCCGACGATTTTATCCACCTCTGTACCACGCGCCGTTAACATGATAATCGGGATATGCGATGTATTAGCATCATGGCGTACCATCCGGCAGATGCTCAAGCCATCCAATCCCGGGAGCATGATGTCAAGAATGATTAAGTCCGGCAATTCCGAGCGGATTTTTTGCAGGCCACTTTCGCCCTCATTGGCGGTCACAACGGTAAAGCCTTCCGAGCGCAGTTTCTCCGCCAGGTTATGCAGTAATGTTTCTTCGTCTTCCACAACCAGTATCTTAACCATATCTCACCTTTCACAGATGGCCACAACATCCGACATTATCGTTTAATCATGCTAACGTTCGGTTAAGTGTTTAAGATGTTTCTTTAATGAATGGTTGCGTCTCTTTAACGCTTAAACATCCGTAAACGGTTACGCAGAGCGCCCAGACTGAACAC
>DAIMZF010000099.1:0-12456 GCA_036734085.1 Aggregatilineales bacterium | reverse complement strand
GATGTGATAAAACTGTGCCGTGTGCGGATACACCAACAAACGAAGGACGCGCAACATGCAGACAGAACGCTACATCACCAAAAGCGGTATCAGGATTTACCGCATCCCGATGAAAGTCTTCCCGAATGGGTTCATCGCATTTGCTTTTATTGTGCTGGACGCCGGCCCACCCACCTTGATTGATGCGGGTTCCGGGTTTGGGGAAAGCAACGATCATCTGCTGGCAGGCATCGCCGCCATCCATGATGATTACGGCGAGTCGTTCCGCTTAAAGGATATTCAGCGAATTATCGTCACGCACGGTCACTTAGATCATTATGGCGGTGTCGCCTTTATGGTGGAGCAAACAGGCGCGCAAGTCGGTGTACACGAACTCGACCGCCGCGTGCTAACCAACTACGAAGAACGTCTTATCATGGCGACCAAAGATTTAAAGGTCTATCTGGAACGTGCGGGCGTATCTGATGCTCAACGCGAAGCCATGATTGAGATGTATAGCTTTGCTAAAAAACATGTAAAGTCTGTCAATGTGGATTTTAGCCTGGACGAAGACGTGATGTTTGAAGGTGACTTGCGCTTCTTCCATATGCCCGGCCACTGTCCCGGCCAGGTGTGTATTCAACTGGGCGAGGTGATGATTACCGCCGACCACATTCTGTCGCGCACGACCCCCCACCAGGCGCCGGAAAGCATTACGCATTATACCGGGTTGGGACATTACCGCGATTCGTTGCGTAAATTCGCCAAGATTGATGGCATTGAGCTTGCGCTCGGCGGCCACGAAGACCCCATCACCGATGTTTACGATCGCGTGCAGGCCATCCTCAACAGCCACGACCGCAAGCTGAATCGTGTGCTGGACATCATGAAAACTGCCGCGCAACCCTTGACAATCAACGGCATTACACAATTAATGTATCCCGGTAAAGAGGATTATGAAACGTTGCTGGCCTTAGAGGAGGCCGGAGCGCATATCGAGTATTTATATCAGCACGGCATGATTTCCGTCGATAACCTTAAACAGGTAGAAACTGAGGACAACCCAGCATTACAATATATCGTCAATTAAAGCAGTAAAGTCATGTATTAGTGCGGAAGGATACTCCAATGACTACAGGCGCAAAAATCGGACAGGCCGCCAAGCTCATCACCAATGCGAATAAAATCGTCGTATTGACGGGGGCAGGCGTGAGTAAAGAGTCCGGCGTTCCCACCTTCCGCGATGCGATGGATGGCCTATGGGCACAATACGACCCGCAACAACTCGCCACGCCGCAAGCCTTCGCCGCAGACCCTAAACTGGTCTGGGATTGGTATGAATTCCGGCGCGGATTAGTGCGCGATGCCAGGCCGAATCCCGGTCATATCGCCATCGCCGCCATTGAGCGCCGCCAGCCGCAAACGTGGGTCGTCACACAGAACGTAGACAATTTGCACGAACAAGCGGGCAGTCAGCAGATTATCCATCTGCACGGCAATATCGCACAGAGCAAGTGTGCGGCCAACTGTCGGGGTACGCCCACGCTTATCGACGTGACGACACTCGTCTGGGATGTAGAAGCCGGGCCACCCCCCTGCCCGCACTGTGGCACACATGTCCGTCCGGATGTCGTCTGGTTTGGCGAATCCCTGCCGACAGATGCGCTACATCATGCGCTCGACCTGAGCAACGCCTGTGACCTGATGATTGTTGTGGGCACATCCGGCTTAGTCAACCCGGCGGCGTCCCTGCCACAATACACCAAGCGCAACGGCGGCAAAGTGTTGGAGGTCAACCCGGACTACAGCATGATTAGCCGCTATGCCGATTTACGGCTGGAAGCGCCATCCGGCGAAGTATTGCCGCGTGTGGTGGAGGCGCTCACATGACGCGACTCTGGCTTACGCTATGCGCGCTGATGCTCGTCGTTGCTCCGGCCATCGCGCAGATTGGAATCGTCCGCCCGTTTTATATCTTTTGGGAAGCCCAAGACCGCGATATTGGCGAACTGGTCTTTTTGGATGCAGTCTCCGGTGAAGAGCGCCGTTATCCGGTCAGTGGTGAACGCTTCACGATTTTTCAGGATGGTGTCATGTATTTTGATACCATCGCGCGTCAAGTGGTGTTTGTGCGGCGCGATGGTGTGATAGAACCGCATCCGTTTGTCCGCTTAAACGCCGGTGCGCGCCGTGTGGATTGGGTCATCTCCGCAGATAACACCCGCATCGCGTGGACGGTCACGACGACTGACGATGCCGGGCGCTTAATCACACAGACTCGCATCGCTAATCTGGACGGTACAGACGAAGAACTGGTGCTCATCCAGACGGACGAAGCCAATAACCGCCTGCGGGCGCTCCCAGTAGCGTTCAGTGTGGATAACCAGACGCTCTATATGGACACCCACCCGGACGGCATCAGCGAATTTATCGCGTTTAATCAGTATGTGGCAGTGTTCGCGCTGGATTTAGCCACAGGTGAAACCGAGCTACTGCCCGATGAGCGCGGCAGTAGTTGCATCTGCGGCGCGGCTTTGCAGAGTGGGTTATTCCTACGTTTGCGCCTGCGGACGGGCAACACAGGCGGCTTTGATATGCACATTTATGACCTCATCGCGGACGCGGTAGATATTTTGCCAGCGTTAAGCGTCGGCGGCAACAGTTATGACACAGGCGGCGATGTCCTCATCTCTCCCGATGGACAGTACGCGGTTTATGCGTTGGCACGGGTGCAGGATTTTAACCAGCCGTCACAATCTGTAGAGACAACATTTATTTTAGTGGATACACTCGCTCGCACCCAACGCACGCTTACAGCATCACCCATTACGCAGTTCGTCCGCCCGATTGCATGGACAGAGGACAATAGCTCGGTTATCTTCACCAGCCCATCGCAGAACGGCACATGGAAAATTAACATCATGGATGGCCGCCTGGAACGCATCGCGTCCGCCTCTTACATCGGGATGATTCGTTAGAGTCTGCGCGGATAGGTTGCCGATATGCCGCGCACGCCCTACAATTATGGTCATGGACAAAAAAGACAATCAAAACGCATCAGACAACGCGGCACGTTTAGCCGCCAAATACACCGCGATTTCCCGTATTCTACGCGGAATTTACGGCGATTTATCGTGGACACCCGGCCAGGACGCTATGGATGAACTGGTAAGTTGCATCCTCAGCCAGAACACCAGCGATACCAACCGCGACAGAGGCTTCGCCGCGCTTAAAGCCCGTTATCCCACCTGGCAAGCGGTGGTCGATGCCCCTACGCCGGAAGTCGTCACCACGATTCGCTCCGCCGGGTTAGCGAACCAGAAAGCGCCGCGCATCCAGCAAGCACTCCGCATTATCCACGCGGAACGGGGCGAATATGACATCGACTTTTTGCTGGACATGCCCATTGCGGAAGCAAAAGCGTGGCTAACCAGCATCAACGGCATTGGCCCCAAGACGGCGGCCATTGTGCTATGCTTTGCGTTTGGCCTGCCAGCCTTCCCGGTGGATACGCATGTGAATCGTGTCAGCAAGCGCATTGGCTTCGCACCGGAAAAAACCAGTGTTGAGGCGATGCACGACGTGATGGAAGCCATCGTCCCACCGGAAGACCATTATGCTTTCCACATCTATTTAATACGGCACGGGCGCGACACCTGCACCGCCCGGCGGCCATACTGTGAACGCTGTCCGCTAACGGCGCACTGTGATTATTACGGGGGCTTGTCAGATAAACCTGATGACAACTAATCTATCGGTCACGGATATTGAAATCGCCAATATGCGAAACAACCTCAACCTGATTCGCAGTCAGCTAAAGGCTGGACGCCTGGACGAAGCATTCCTCACGATACAAGTGAACAAAATGGATGCCTTGCTGGAACGTGTCGCGCAAGACCAGGCACAACGCGGTCAGAGTTCACGGTTCGAGGCGCTGTATAACGTCAGCCGTGTGTTGGGGTCATCGCTGGAACTGCAAACAGTGCTTGATCAAGTCATGGACGCCATCATCCAACTGACGAAAGCCGAGCGTGGCTTTTTAATGCTCAACGACGATGACGGCGGCTTAACGGTGAAGGTGGCCCGCAACTTTGACCAGCAAACCCTGAGCAGTGAGGATTTTAAGTTCAGTAGTACCGTCGTCAACCGTGTGCTGGATAGCCACGAAGCCATCCTGACCACCAACGCCAGCGAAGACCCACGCTTTGCCGGGCAAGCCAGCATTGTTTCGCAATCGCTCCGTAGCATCATGGCGACCCCCCTACGCGCACGCGGCAATGTCATTGGTGTGGTGTATGTGGATAGCCGCGCCCTTGCGGGGTTGTTCAACAATGACGACCTTGATGCACTGGATGCGTTTTCCGCACAGGCCGCCATTGCGGTTGATAATGCGCTCTTGTTCAGCGCAACGGATGAAGCCCTCAGCCGCCGCGTGGATGAACTGCGCCAATTGCGCCGCGTGGATATGAAGCTGAACGAAACGTTAGACATTGATAAAGCGGTGTTCTTCACGCTGGAAGCCGCTTGTCGGCTGGCTTATGCGGAACGTGGCCTGCTCGGATTGGTCGGCGGGGATGAAGAGTCACCCCACATTGCCAACATGCACCAATTCGGCTACGCACCCGGCCAAGCACCTAGCACCACGATTGAAGTCCTGTATCCGCAAGCCGTAGATGTCGTTTATTCCGGTCATTTTGTCATCGGGCATGACCATATCATCGTGCCCATTAAGCGCGACCGCGTCGTGATTGGTGTGGTGGTGTTGATGAAGGATGAAGGCGGCTTCACGGAAGACCAGGCCGACCTGGTGGAGCGTGTCGTCACGCGGGCGTCTGTCGCCATCGAGAACGGGCGCTTGTACGCCGCAGTACAGGCCGCAGACCGTGCCAAAAGTGAATTTGTCGGCATTGTGGCACATGACCTTAAAGCGCCGATGACCGGCATTAAAGGCTATGCGGAGCTTCTGTTGATGTTGGGCGACCTGGACGACTCTCAGATTAACTACCTGCAAAAGATTAGCGCTACCGTTGACCGCATGGAGATGCTTGTCTCCGATTTGGCCGACATCAGCAGGATTGAAAGCGGCCACTTCTTCATGGATGAAACCATGTTTGCGATTGAGGACGTGGTACAGGCCGTTAAAGATGGTACGATGCCACAAGTCAAAGTGCGTGAACATCGCTTTGTGGAGCAGATAGAGGCCAACCTGCCCCCAGTACATACGGATTATTACCGCTTGCTCCAGGTGCTGACTAATCTGGTCAGCAATGCGTATAAATACACCCCCAACGGCGGCACAATTACGCTCGAAGCACACCGCGTCGGGGCTAAAGTCGCTTTTAGCGTCAGTGATACCGGAATCGGCCTTACACGAGAGCAAATCACCCTGTTGGGCACAAAGTTCTGGCGGGCGGATGATGACTATACCCGTGCCCAGCCCGGCACAGGGCTAGGGTTTTCCATCACACGGAGTTTGATAGAGCAGATGGGCGACCGCATCAAGATTACCAGCGAACCGGGCAAAGGCAGTACATTCACTTTTGCTATCCCTTTAGCAGTTGATGACGAGAGGGATTAGGATGCACGTCTTTTTGTCCCCGCATATGGACGATACCACCCTCAGTTGTGGCGGCCTCATCGCGCATCTGAACGCGCAAGGTGAGCCGGTGATGGTCGTGAATCTGATGTCCGGCTACCCTCCCGACCCCCTACCAGAGTCACCGCTTATCCGGGAATTACACGCCCGTTGGAATGCAGAGGACTCGCCCATTGACCAGCGCCGTGAGGAAGAACGACAGGCGAACAGTTGTCTCGGTGTGCGCTCCTTGCTATTTATGGATATTCCTGATTGCATTTACCGCACTCACAATGGTATCGCGCTTTATGTCAATGGGGATGCAGATATTTTCGGCACAGTCCACCCACACGACCCCGCCCCCGCACAATTGAGCATCATCACACTGCCCCCCAACGCCCGTATTTATGCGCCACTTGCCATACGCGGCCACGTTGATCACATCCTTGTGCGAGATTGGGCGATGCGCTATGTGGAGCCGGAACGGTTGATGTTGTATGAAGATTATCCTTATGCGGAAAACAACACATGGCGCGAGGCCGCACTCGCTGTATTTGACCTAAAGCCGCATGTCGTGCAAGTAACCAGCCGAGAATTTGACTACAAATGCGATGCTATCACATGTTATGCCTCGCAGATTAGCACGTTTTGGCACTCTACCGAGCAGATGCGCCAACGTCTGCACGCTTATATGACCAGCGTCGGGCAGGGCGCTTTGGCAGAGCGTTACTGGATGCCCGCAATCTATGAATCGAATTGAAGGGAAACAGCATGTCTAAATTACAAGCGGTGAAAGACGCTTTAGCGGAATTGTTAGAGAACGCAAAGACCGGCAACATCATCCCTATTCGCTTACCCGGCCAGATTGAATCTATCCAGTCTTTGGTGGATGACGCCGAAGCCCATTACGATGATGAGATGAAGATGCTCAAGAACCGTCCCGGTGGGGATGGCGGGGAAATCGTGGCGCAGATGGCGGAGTTTGTCAAAGTCGCCGTCCACGACCTGAAGAACCCATTGGCGTCGGTTAAAGGTTACGGCGATTTGCTGAATAACCCTTCGATGGGTGGCGAACTATCCGAGATGCAAAAGCAACTGTTGGGCGTGATACGCAATAACACCAAACGCATGGAGAATCTGCTCTCCGATGTGAGCACGCTCAACAAAATGGCCGCCGGGATGCTCCTTGTCAACGGTAAAATTGATATGTTCAAGAATATTGCCGGGCTTGCGGAGAAAGCAATCGCACCTACCGCGCAAGAGCTTAACCGGGAACTGGTCTTTGACATCCCGCAGGGCTTGCCCATCATGGAAATTGACGGCGCATGGTTAGCGGAGGCGCTCGTCAAGCTGATTGAAAACGGCCTGCGTTACTCACCAGAAGGCACAGGGAAGGTCACGGTTAGCGCACGGGCAGAGGATAATAACGTGATTGTCACGGTCAGCGATAACGGCATTGGCATGAATGAGGCGGATTTAGCCCGCTTAGGCGAGATGTTCTTCCGTGCGGATAATGAACTGGTGCGCTCTTACAAAGGCAGCGGGTTGGGCATCCCCATTGCTTATCGCCTCATAGAGCTATTGGGTGGCACGATAAAAGCCGAAAGCACCGTGGGCGCAGGCACAACCTTTACCTTAGTATTTCCGGGTATGACCTGAGTTTTGAACAGGCTGTTCAAAGTTTTGAACAGGTTATGGATTACATAAGCAACAGGTATGAAAGTACTTTACAGCTTGTGTGAATCATGATACAGTGTCGCAAATTAATACTTTAATTTTTTTACATCCAACCCAAACATTTTTCCCGCGACACAGCTATAAGCTGTGTCTTTTGTACTTTACCCGTGTACCACTAACGACAAGGAGATGTTAGTATGGTCGATCAACCGCAATATTTGACGCAGGAAGGCATGGAAACGCTGGAACGTCGCTTAAAAGATTTAATTGAAGTCCGCCGTCCGCAAATTGCCGAACGCCTGCGCCATGCCTTAGAAGAGGGCGGCGAATTGACCGAGAACTCCGAATATGAAGACGCCAAGAACGAACAAGCCTTCATCGAAGGCGAAATCCTGCGCTTGGAGTCTATTCTGAGCAGTGCCCAACTCATCCAAACTGGCCTTAACTATGACCACGTTCAGCCCGGCGCACGGGTAACAGTGGTGGAAAAAGGCAGTGATGAGGACGAGGTATACTTCATCGTTGGCAGTGCGGAAGCCAACCCCCGCGAAGGCAAAATCTCGGTTGTTAGCCCGCTAGGTAAAGCCCTGATGGGCGCAAAAGTCGGTGACCGCGTAAAGGTCAAAACGCCGGATGGCGAAACAATCTTCAAAATCAAAGCAATCGAATAAGGCGACAGATATTCATGATTTGGCAACCCAACAAAGTTGAAAAAGACCGCCTGGAAAAAGCACAGAAGCTTACCGAGCGCGGTGTGGAGCTTTTCCCGCGCCGTGCCGGACGCACCCACACCGCCGCACAAGCAATTACCGCTTTTGAAGAAGCCGAAGCCCAAAACCCCGAAGCCCCGCAAGCCGTTACAGTGACGGTTAGCGGGCGTATCCGGCGGGGCAACGTCAAAGGCAAGGTGTCGTTTATGCACATCGAAGACGACTCCGGGCGGGTGCAGTTGTTCCTCCGCGTGAATGATGTAGGTGAAGAAGCCTACGAACTCATCAAAGAGAAGCTCATCGACGTGGACGACTTTTTACAGGCAACAGGCACAATGATGCGGACGAAAGCCGGAGAAGTCAGTGTGCATGTCACTACATTTACCTTGCTGGCGAAGTCCTTAAGTCCGTTACCTGTCGTCAAGCAACAGACGTTGGAAGACGGAACCGTGCAGGAACACGGCGAGTTCAGCGATGTGGAAACACGGTATCGCCAACGCTATGCGGATTTAGCCGTTAACCATGACGTGCGCGAAGTCTTCCGCAAGCGAAGCCGCACCATTAACGCCATCCGCACGTTTTTAGACGCGGAAGATATGCTAGAGGTGGAAACCCCCATCCTCCAGCCAATTTACGGCGGCGCGGCGGCGCGGCCTTTTACCACACATCATAACCAACTCGACCAGATGTTGTATTTACGCATCAGTTTTGAGTTGTATCTCAAGCGTTTGTTAGTCGGCGGGTATGATGCCGTCTACGAGATTGGCCGCGACTTCCGTAATGAAGGCGTTAGCCTCAAGCACAATCCAGAATTCACACAGGTAGAGTTCTACAAAGCCTATGCGGACTATAACGACGTAATGGACATTGTAGAGCGTATGGTGGCACACGTCGCGCAGACCGTGACTGGTGGCACAAAAATTATGTATCAGGGGCAAGAACTAGACCTCACCCCACCGTGGAAGCGCATCACCCTGCGCGAAGCCATCCAACAAAGAAGCGGTATTGATTATATGGCCTATCAGGATGCGGAATCGTTGGCAGAGGCCATCATCCAGACGGGCGAAAAAGTCGCGCCTGGCACAACATGGGGGCGCATGATTGATATTCTGCTCAGTAAATTTGTGGAGCCAAACCTGATTCAGCCCACATTCCTGATAGACTATCCGCGTGATATTTCCCCCTTTGCTAAACGGGTGGATTATGACGACTTTCATGTGGAGCGCTTCGAGATATTTATGGCTGGCATGGAACTTGGCAACGCCTTCACGGAACTCAACGATCCCCGTGACCAGGAGAGCCGCTTTTTAGACATGGCCGCGCTCTACCGTGATGAAGACGACGAAGCCACCCCACTAGATGAGGACTATTTACGGGCGATGCGCTACGGGATGCCCCCTAACGGCGGCTTCGGCATGGGCATAGACCGTCTGGTGATGTTGCTGACTGACCAGCGCACCATCCGCGATGTGTTACTTTATCCGCACATGCGCGACGAAAGATAGCAAATCCGCTTAAAACCACATAGAATAGAAGGTGTGCGTTCGTCAACATGATTAAAATCAAACGAACCCACACCTTTTTTATTTTCATGCAATTATTCGACGGATTTTAAATAACTAGGGACTCGCCCCATGACCGCAAATCATCAGCTTGACCTGCAAACGACGCTCGACGGCTTAGGTCAGGGAATATTAATCTTCGGTGACGACGGGCGCTTAATCAGCGATAATTTAGCCGCTCGCACCTTTTTAGGCACGGATATTTTTCACATCCGCGAGATAGGCTGGGACGCGGCGGCGGCATTGCTCAACGCACGCCAGAGCGACCCGGATAAAATGCTGGATAGCTACCGCCAGAAGGCCATCCAATCCGAGCGCCCGGTGCGCTTTAACACCTTCCGCAGTGGGGAATATGTACCGTGTTGGGCGTCTACGGTCGTCGCGCAGGATGGCGAATTATGTACGATGATTACGATTGATTCGCCGGATTGGTCGGCCATGACCTCCCTGATGGAAACCTTCCGTGCGGAACTCATCGACGCGATTAATTCCACGCGCGGCCACATCGACATCATCGAGAAGGACATCCAGCACTTTAGCCAATCCGAGCGCAAAAACGTTGACCAACTCACCAAGCGCATCACCGGGTTAACGCGGCTGGTTTTCATCCACATGACCCGTGTTGCGCGCTTGATGGACATGCTGGAACGTATGGAGCAAATCCGCACGGGCAAACTGCGCGAAGCCATCAAAGCCAGCCGTAAACGCATCGTGCTGGAAGATTTCTTCGAGGACTTTTTAGAAGACCTTGACCAGATGGTGCTGGTAGACCCGGAGACGGAAGCCCACGATTATCGCTCGCGCATTACGCTTAAAGTCGCGGATGGCGTGGCCGTCAGCGCGGTAAGCTACCATCTGACGCGAATCTTGCAGGATATTTTACGCAATGCTATCATGTACAGCATGAAGGCCGCACCCATTAAAATCAACGTCAGCCTGAGTGATTATGCGGTGCAAATCGACATTGCGGACGAGGGCTACGGCATCCGCGAACGGGAACAGGAACGTGTCTTCGAGCCGTTCCAACGGGCGCGTCAGCCCCAGGTCTTCAGCGAATTTGGCTACGGATTAAGCCTGTATTTATGTAAACATGAGGTAGAAGCGATGAACGGACGCATCTGGTTTGAAAGTGTCGAAGGTGTCGGCGCGACATTCAGTTTAACCCTACCCGCATGGCGCGAACCGGACGCTTCTTCTTCTGATTCCGAGCCAGCCCCGACAGCCTAAGCCCAGACCACCACCAGAGGAATTATTTCAACGCCTCGTCCTGATGGTCAGGATGGGGCGTTTGTGTGTAACGGAGACAATCACATGGATTTTTTTACCCGCGAAGTGTTCGACGCGCTCATCATCGGCGTTATCATCATCGGTAGTGCGTTGGCCGTCCTGCGGCTACGGGCGGATTTCACCCGTCCATTACGGAACGAAAATCACGACGATGAATTTTCGCAGTAGGGGGTGGGTTGTCTATCCATTGGATGAGCCAATCGCCTATTGCATCAAAATCTAACCATTTAGGGAGATAAAACACCAATGCTTGATATAAACATCATCCGGGAACAACCGGATTTCGTAAAAGACGGCCTACGGAAGCTGGGCGCAGAAGATGTGATTCCGCGTGTGGATGCCATCTTAGCACTCGACCAGAAGCGCCGCGCCATGCTCACCGAGAGCGAGACAATACAGGCCAGCCGCAATAAGTTGAATAAAGGCGTCGGGCGTCTGCGGGGGGATAAAACATTGGACGAAAGCGGTAAAATTGCCTGCGCTGTCGCCGCGACACACGCACTAAAAGCAGGGGATTATGACCACGCCACCGCCATTTTAGATGGTAGCGCGGACGTTCCAGCCACCGACGACGCCGATTTTAACACCGCTTTTGACGCACTTATGGACACTCTGCGCGGATTAGGCGATAAGGTCAACACAATCAATGATGACCTGCGCCCGGTGGACGACGAACTCCAGACGCATATGCTGTGGTTGCCCAACCTACCGCACGACAGCGTGCCTTACGGCGCAAGCGATGAGGAAAACAAAGCGTGGGAGCCAGTCGGCCCGTTCCATGAATTTGATTTTGAGCCAAAGCCCCATTGGGACATCGGCCCGGCGTTGGGCATTATTGACTTTGAGCGTGGGGTGAAATTAGCCGGGAGCCGTGCCTACATCCTGCGGGGATGGGGTGCGCGGCTTCAACGTGCGCTGGAAGCGTTCTTCCTGGATGCCGCACGCGAAAAAGGCTTTGAAGAAGTGTATGTACCGTTCTTCGTCAAAGAGGAAATGATGGTTGGTGCGGGTCAGTTCCCTAAATTTACGGACGTAGTCTACCATGACCCCGATGCCGATATTTACATGCTCCCCACTGCCGAAGTCGCTATTACCAATATGTTCCGCGATGAAATTCTGGATGAAGCCGATTTACCCCTGTACTTCGTAGCAGATACACCGTGCTTCCGGCGGGAGAAGACCAGCGCGGGGCGCGACACACGCGGCATCAAACGGGTGCATCAATTCCAAAAGGTGGAAATGTACAAGTTCACCCATCCCGATACCAGCTACGACGAGTTAGAAGCACTGGTGGATGCCGCGTGCGACATCTGCCGCCGCCTGGAACTTCCCCATCGCCGCCTGGAGATTGTCACGGGGGATTTGGGCTTTAGCGCCACCAAAAAATATGATGTGGAAGTGTACGCGCCGGGCAGTGCGGAATGGCTTGAGGTGAGTTCGTGCAGTAACACGGAAACCTTCCAGGCACGGCGGGCGAACGTGCGCTACCGCCCGACAGAGGGTAAAAAGACCGCATTTGTGCATACGCTCAACGGCAGTGGCTTAGCAACGCCGCGTGTGATGATTGCTATTATGGAAAACTTCCAGCAAGCGGACGGCAGTATTGCCATTCCTGCGGCGTTACAGCCGTATCTTGGCACCGACGCTATCCGGTAGGGTTAGCAAG
>DAIMZF010000098.1:0-12697 GCA_036734085.1 Aggregatilineales bacterium | reverse complement strand
GGCAGGTGGGTGAGGGTTAATTTACTGGGTTCCTAATCGGCTTCAATGCGTTGTAAAGCCTGCGGAATAGCACGAACCACATCCCCTGCCATAACTGCGCGTTGATTGCCTACCTGCTCGGCGGTGATAAGACCGCATAAGCCCTGGATATAAGCGCCACAAACGGCGGCCTGGTGAGCTTTTGCTCCCTGTGCGCGTAGCCCGGCGATAATTCCTGCTAAAACATCCCCTGTGCCGGCTGTGGCCAACGCATCAGATTTAAACGGCAGGATATGTAAATCCTCACCAGGTGTAGCGACAATTGTGTGCGCGCCCTTAAGTACCAGCGTAACACCCCACTCTACAGCATATTTCTGCGCGATGCTTAGGCGATCTGCCTGGACTTCCGCCGTGCTTAAGCCGCTCAGGCGGGACATTTCACCGGGATGTGGCGTGATAATGGTTCCCGGCGGAAGAAGCATCCACCATCCTGCTTGTTCTGCCAAGATGTTGAGCGCGTCCGCATCAATGACGGCGGGGGGGAGTGCCGCATTGAGCAAAGCTAACAAAAAGACCGCCGCACCCGAAGTTTGCCCCATGCCCGGCCCAACAAGCACCGCACTATAATTCGGTAGGATATCTTTTAGTACATCAATCCCGGTGGGGGCGATACCACGCCGATAGGCGGGTAGTGTTATATAGGTTGGCTCATACAGATTGCCGGCGATGCGGTCTACGACGGGCTGAATCGCGGCGATACTGACTAACCCTGTGCCGGAGCGATACGCCGCTTCTGCGCTGAGGGCAGGCGCACCGATATAATCCGCATTGCCGCCGATGATCAACGCCTTGCCAAATGTGCCTTTGTTGCTGTCAAGTGGGCGAGATGGGAGCATGGCGGCTACATCAAGGGATGTTGTCAGATGATTTGATAGCGACTTGAGTGTGGCTAAGTTGTCCGGCAGGCCAAGCGGCGCGATGACTAATTCCCCGACACTTGCTGAACCCGGAAACACCACCTGGCCGATTTTTGGATTGATAAAAGTGAGGGTTACATCTGCCGGAATAGTGTTTGAATCAACTTGGCCTGTGTCGCAATCCAGCCCACTAGGACAATCCACAGCAAGCACACGCGGATAAAAACGTTGTGATTGTTTAGAGGGCGACTGTGGATGCAATAAATAACCCGGAGGAACTTCACGGCGGCGCTCATTAATCGCTTGTCTGACATTTCGTAGTATACGGGCGGCAGTATCACGCAAGGGTAAGCGAACACCAATTCCGAATAAAGAGTCGATGACTAAATCTGAGCCAGCGACCATATTCCGCAAAACACGGCCATCATCATGCTCTGCAAATGCCATGAAGACACCCGCTTCTTTGGCGGCGCTAAAAGGAACATTCTCTGCATCCAGTTCTGCCAGCAGGTAACAACGCACATCGGCTTGATTCATAAGATAACGTGCGGCAACTAACCCATCACCGCCATTATTGCCCGTACCAACTAAAATGGTTATTTTAGGGTTGAGGATGCCATCCAACATTTGCAAGGCATAGCGGGCAGTCATCTGCCCGGCGCGGTTCATCATCTCATCATACGAAAGACCGTCAGCATCGGCTTCTGCTTCAATCTGACGCATTTGTGCCACTGTTACCAACTTGACCACACTATCACTCACCTGTATAGAATCAAAAATCCGGCGGAATGATCACACCGGATATATAAGTTACTGTTTTAAAAATCGCGGTCAACGATGTTGCGAGCTAGCTGAATAAGCTCTTCTTTGTAAGGGGAGGGCGGTACAGCGTCCAGCATATCGATCGCGCTATCTACAAGTTGGGTGGCCTGCATCTTGGCGCGTTCCAGGCGGTTGCCCTCCAGGAGTTTGTTCTTGACTGCCGCGATGGGGTCATCTTTGACGGCAGTAAACCCCTTGCCTTGTTGAATATCCAACCCGGCGGTTTTGCCAATCTGTTCTTCATCTCCCACAATGTCGAGGATGTCGTCCACGATTTGAAAGGCTAAGCCCACGTTATAACCGAAGTTACCTAAGGCTTCAACTTCCGCATCTGTGCCACCGCTTAATCGCGCACCAATCATCGCCCCAGACCGGAACAGTGCGGCGGTCTTTAGGCCAATGATGCGAAGATAAATTTCACTGTTGAGGTTGTTTTCTTTCACGGCACTGGCTTGCAGTGTTTCACCTTCAACAAGCGCGACAGTTGCATCTGCTAGAATAATGTTTAAGTCTTTGTAGGGTGCCATCAGTTCGTAGACTTTGGTAAACAGAAAGTCCCCTGTGAGTAGGGCGAAGGTACGCCCCCAGATGGCGTTTACAGAAGGCCGTCCACGCCGCACCACACCGTGATCATTAATGTCGTCATGAACAACGCTGGCCGTATGGACAAGTTCTACTGCGACTGCCGGTGCGATGGCTTCTGTCAAATCCGCACCACCGGTAGCGGCAAAGCTCAACAACGTCATGCGCGGGCGGATGCGCTTACCACCTGCTTCAAGGATGTGGCGGCTGGCGTCCCGTAGGACTTCAACTTCACTGTTGACCACGTCGTACATGAGGTGTTCAACAGCTTCTAGGGCTTGCTCCACAATACTGATATTTGATTTGAAAGCTGTTTTTACTGTGTCGTTATTGGAATAAGTCGTTTGCGTGGTCATCAACTAGAACCTTGTTATCAGGTTAAATCCGAATTTGTGACGTTCAGAACTAACTAAATCTTGTAATCATTCTACCCGATATACGCGCTAGGGTCAACGAAAGGTGACCTTAACTTATGTTGCTATTATGCTGGAAGCTCAAAGAGTTTAGCAATAATCCATAACATAATACCTGCACGGACAGTCCATGCAATAGTGCGTATCCAATTAGTGCCGACGAGCGCTCGATAGGCTTCGGCATCAAAACCAAGTGACAGGCGGCTATGCTGTGGGAGCTGTAAAAATAATGTAGACGCCCACACCACACAAACAAGGCCAAATCCAACCCATAGCAAGGTGGGGGAGACGGCTTTGGGCGGTGTCATCAGCAGTAGGAGCGCGGTGAAAAACTCCACAATCATCAACGGCCCGACAATGACTGTAATCAGCGCGGAGTGGTCAGCTTCGTAGCGCGGGAAAGCCTGTGTGCCGACACGATTAAATAAAGGATAGTGAACAATCTGTACCATCCAGATTACCCCTGTCATGATGAGCGTAGAGGCGACATTCGCAAGCAATAAAGTCTTCAAAGGGTCTCCGATAGTGCTTTTTTAACAATACCTGTCTGATAATGTTTATTTGCCTGTCTACAATTTGACCTGAGGCAATAGAAATGAGAATGTACTGCCATCACCGACATTACTTTCCACGTTGATTGTTGTATTGTGTTGGTCGAGTATCAGGCGGACGATGGCTAAACCAATTCCGGTTCCGCCATAAGCTCGTGTAGATGAGGCATCCACCTGGTAAAACATCTCAAAAATTGAGTCAATATCTGCCTTATCAATACCAATGCCATAGTCACGGACAGCTATTTTAATAGCTTTGTCGCACTTTGTAACGTTAACTTCAACTTGTTTCTCGCTGAACTTAAGTCCGTTATCTAACAGTAATTGTACAACCGTGCTCAATCCTTGCTTATCTGCTAAAACAGGGGTTATATCGTCATCGTAGCGGGCATAAATGCGTTGCATAGCGTTATTATGTTGCCATGAGCGACTGATATTTCTTTTCGCGTAGTCAATAACATCGCGGACAATTACCGGGCCAAGATTTGCTTCTGACGCACTACCCAACAAGGTGATATTTTTGACGAGTGCTTCCAGACGTGCCATCGCATTTTTAGCATAATGTGTCAATTCTTCATTCTGGCTGTCTTCCGCCATCAATGAAACTGCGGCTTTAACCTGTAGCAGGGGGGTCTTTAGTTCATGTGATACATTGCGGACAATCGCATTTTTAAGAACTTCCACACCCGCTTGTTGCTTATCTAACTGTGCGGATTGCTCTTGCAGGGTTTGATGTTCAGCGTCCTGTCGCATAATCGTGCGTAGTTGTCGACGGATGTAGTTGAGGCTAGGCGGGAAGATAAAATCTGCGGCTTTGCTGGATGTTGTCTCGAATTGCTCCGTAATCAACACATAACGCTTGGTCATGCCATATTTGTGACGGAGCTTTACGATATTTTCTGTATTACAGGTGATGATGAAACGCGCTTTACGGACACTTAAAGCCGTAACTGTCGTTGATATATCAAAGAAAGCGACGCTAAATCCATCTTGTTTAAGCGCCTTCAATAATGTTTTTATCCACGCAGGGGCTTGAGTTGCTTGTATCACAATTGCCATCTTTAGTTGAATATGAGTCCTATACCGTATCTTAGCATATCGTGAATTTTACACAAAGCTAGGTTGTAAAACTCGAACAAACAAGATATGGTGCGTTAAAAATCTGTTATTTGCATTTGCCAATTGTTTGGCACAGTTGCTCAATATGCAGGCGGTCATGTTGGGCGGTAAACTGTGCCATTTCTAAAAAGGTCGTCGGGCCAAAGATGCTATGCCGTGCCGGACGTTTCCAGTCTTCTGGCGTGAGCTTACGCAAAAATGCCATCGTATCTGTCCTCATACTTGCCCATTGATGTGCGATAGCCTCGCCTTCTAGTAAGGCACAATCAAATTCACCGGGTTTGGGCGGTGGTTTGGGCTGTGCCAAAAACGGGTTATCCTCCGCTAAAATATGCTGTAGACGGCGACGTTGCACGCTAGTTTCACTATCTACCAAGTGGCAAAGGATTTGAATAGGTGACCATTCATCAGGGTGAGGTTGCTGATGCCAGAATCGCGGCTGAATATCCTGGATAACGCCAAATATCGCGCCAATGTTGCCCAGATATTGGGAAAATATCATATCAGGTGATAGGGGCAAGCGGGGTATTTGCTCGAAGGTGCGTTGTTGCATCGCTTCTGCAAAATTCTGTAATGTGCCATCCCGCCCTGACAGAAACCCACGTATATTTATCGCCTGCGCCGCTTGTATGTCGTTGTCTAATCTATCGCCTATCATGACGGCTTCATCCGGTTCCACGCCTAACCGTGCGATGAGTTCCGCGTAGTAGGCTGGATTTGGTTTGGCATAATGCATATTATCCGCATGAGTGATGAAATCATAATGGATAGGTAAATTACCTGCACGCAATCGCATTTGCACGGCGGAGAGAGGGTAGATGGGGTTAGTAGCGATGGCGATACGGTAGCCTTGTTCCTTCAGCAAATGAATTAATTCTTCTGCACCTTGTTGCGGTGTGCAGTAGATACTAAGCGCGGGGTAAAGCTCTGTGTAAAATGTGCGTAATCCTTGTTCGACCACTTCTGCCGGAATATCACAGTTATTGCTAATGCCAAAGATAATCGCACCAGAAATTGTCTCGTCCGGCGGGCGGGCTATTTGCAGGCGTTTTAAACCAGCACGGAAGCCTGCACTCAGCCCGTTTTTGCCTAGATGTGCCTGCCCGAAAGCCTCTAGTTTTTCCAAAAATGCACGCGCAAAGCTAATGTCATCATTCTGGATGAGTGTATTATCGAGGTCGAGCAGGGCGACTTTAATCATCGTCAGTATCAGCGTTTTCTAGTGCCTGGCGGAAAATATCCAGGCCGGGACGTTCTTCAATATCTTTGGGGCATCCCACATAGGGGTCTTCTATCGGGATGTTGTGTCGTGTGCATCGTGCGGTAATTTCCAGCTTGCGCCCAAAGCCCATAAACCTTGCCGATACGGTCAAAGTTAACTGCATGTTGGGACTGGCGTTCGCGTTCAAAATATCTGGCACGGCACACTTATTACAATCCTCTGGCCGCCAACGGAAAGATTCCGGATTATCCTTGATAAGACGGCACTCCTGTACATCACGACCTCTGTGATAATCCTCAAAGTAGTGTTTGCACTCTTTGCCTGCTGGTGTACGCATAATCTATTCCTGTATTCGTTTTATCAACTGATGCTCAATTGATTTTAAGCCATTTTTGCGCTGTATCCGGCAAATTGTCTAAGGTGCCATCCTGCACTGTGCATTCCGGAAGCGCGTCTAAAAAGGCTGTGCCATAGCTCTTTTTGCGGATGCGTGAATCCATCACGACGATAATCCCTCTATCTGTGTGATGGCGAATAAGTCGTCCGAAGCCTTGCCGGAACGTTAATACAGCGTCCGGTAAGTTGTAGTCTGCAAAGGCGTCCGGGTAAGACTCTGCACGCGCGGAAAAAATTGGATCAGTTGGCACAGCGAAGGGTAGGCGGGTGATGATGAGCGCACTCAGTGAATCACCTGGAATATCGATTCCTTCCCAAAAGCTTTTTGTTCCCAACAAAACGGCGCGTTCATCAGCCTTAAAGCCATCTAATAATGCTTGCCTGCTGGTGCCGTCCGTTTGGTCATATACGTTGATGCGCCCCAATGCTAAACGAGATGCGATGGCCTGCGAAGTCTGCCGGAGTTGACTATAGCTGGTAAATAATACCATCACACGCCCGTTTAAAGCCGCCGCTAACTCTATAATGCACTGTTCGATAGCATGTTGATAGCCTTTACGGTCTGTCGGTTCTGGCACATCCTGCGGCAGATAAATAAGCGTTGATGCACGATAATCGAATGGTGAACCAACATTGAGTGACTTAACAGTTTCTGCACCTAGTCGATTTTGGATGAAAGTGAATTCATCATGGGTGCGTAGTGTGGCACTGGTCAAAATGACTGATTGCTTTTTATTCCAGATGTAGGACTGCATCAGCCCACCGACGTGTTGTGGCGCACTATGGATGCTAGGTGATTCCGCGCCTTGCTGTTGGCTTATCCAGTATATTTCGTTCTGTTGTGGTTGGATGATAAACCCGTTGAAGAGTGACACATTTTTTGTCAAGTTCTCTGCACTGATGTTGACATCTGCGATGAATGCTTCAATCCGTGATGAAGATTGTAATGAGGATTTGGGCGGAATTTGTTTGTTGAGGAAGCGCACCAAGCGGTTAAGTGCATGGATAAGCACATCGAAGTATTCCGCTAGATGATGCCAGGTGGCCTGCACTTCTGCAAATGATGTTTTCGCCCGGTGGTTTCGTTCTATACGGAATAAGGTCATGTAGTCGTTGCGGTTGCCGCGTACATCATCCAAAAAGCGACTCAGTTGTTTAAATAAACCGGCAATATGGGCGTTCATATCTTTGACGACATCATGAATACTGCCGATAAAAGCCTCTAACTTAAGATAGTCTGCTTCTGTGGCTGTCATCTGTACGGTATTGAGTATTTCGCGCAATAATCCGCGTGAAGTATTGCCTAAAAAGGTCAACTGTCGTGATAAACCTACTGCGTCCATGCGGTGTGTCATGCTGTAGGTGATTGCATCTTCTAGTTGATGGGCTTCATCCACAATCAGATAACGATAGGGCGGTAGAACCTGATTCTGCGATTTAGCATCCGCGATGAGAAGCGCATGATTGACAATCAGGATGTGGGCGTTTTCCGCTTGCCGACGTGCCCGACAAAAAGGGGTGTCAAAATCAGCTTCAGCACATGCGCCAACCGTAGAGCCATCATCTGCACTGACCATTGTCCAGATGTTATGTTCATCTGGCCCACGTAGGCTAAGTTCGCTTTTGTCACCGCTATTTGCTTGTAATTGCCAGATGAGAATTTTTGCCAGTGTACGCGCTTCTACAACACTCGTAACGCGGCGTTGAAGTGCCGCTTGTAACCGTGCAGGCGATAGATAATTGTTGCGGCCTTTCATCACTGCCGCGTTAAAATCAATACCCAGCGCGGATTTCAGCAACGGAATTGTGTCGTTAAGCAGTTGGTCTTGTAGGTTAATGGTGTTGGTAGAGATAACAACAGGCTCGTTATTCTGTGTTGCCCATAACACGGCGGGGAGCAGATAAGCCAACGACTTACCTGTACCTGTACCTGCCTCTAGTATGAGATGCTGAGAAGTGTTGAAGGCTTCTGTAATCGCACGGGACATCTGCATTTGCTGGTGGCGATATGTGAATCCCGGCAATGTGCGACATAATACGCCATCTGCGCCGATAATATGCTCAAGTTGGGTGGGGTCGATGTTGTTTTGGCGCTCTGCATCTGCTGGATGAGAACGAATGCTATGAGTTCCTTGTTGCGGCGGATGACTGTGTGTTGTCTGGGTAGGAATATCCCTATCGCTGGCATAGGCCAACGCCGCCCGGAAAACGTGACTGGTTCCCCAGTCTACGCCATCGCATAAGCGGACGATTTGTTCCACGATGCTATGAGGTAGAGCGGTGAGCTTTTGCCACAGTGCCCAATAGAGTAAGGCGGTCGCACGCGCATCATCCAGGGCACGATGTGCGTTTTCCAGACTGACACCGACTTCATTTGCAAGGCTAGTCAGGTTATAGCGTGCGGCACTTGGCATAAGGATGGACGCCAAATCATAGGTGTCCAGGCTCATATTGTTCCGCAGGATGTTATGGCGCTCTTGCATAAAGCCCATGTCAAAGGTGACATTGTGTGCAATGACGGGGGCATCCCCCACAAATTCAGCAATTTTGGGTAGAACTTTGTCAATAACTGGCGCATCTTGCACATCAGATTGTTGAATACCTGTGAGGTATGTTACTGCCGGAGGGATGGATACACCCGGATTAACTGTTGTTGTGAATTCTTCAATGATGTGGCCGTCTCGGATGCGTACCGCGCCGATTTCGATGATGTGGTCATGTTTAATGTCGAGGCCAGTCGTCTCTAAATCCAATGCGACCAAGTCGCCGCGCATGGGCTTCTCCATTCTAAGTTGGTTTGTTCGTGTGCCGAGTATATAACATAAAAAACCCCCACACTAGGCGGGGGTTGGGAATGGTACTATCTGGTTTAGCTTAGGGTGTCTCTGTTGCCAGCAGATCAAACGGAACTTGCGGGCCAAAGTTGCGCGGTGGTAATTCACCCGTGAATGTTGGTGTGATGCTGACAAGCGAAGCTTGCGTGAATGTTTCCTGCAATGCCTCACGGATGTCCGGCAAATCACCGAATTGCAGACCTGTCAGGCCGGTTGCGGCATACAAGTAGTAGTTGGCATCCTGAAAGAGATACCACACAAAGCCTTGCACCTCTGGCCGCACCAATGCAGATTGATTAACGATTAAGTTGCCTTCAAGGGCATAGGGGTAAGAGCCATCGCGGATGGTTTGTAAACTTGGTTCGACGCAATCGCTACCATCCGAAATCGCAACGAGCCTGATATTTTCTGGACGTACATCTTCCAGATTTTCATAGTCAATCCAACTCATGAAAGTTAGACCACTTACAACGTTACCTACTGCCGCCGCCCGGTATGCGGGGTCATTGCGGCGCTCTGCTACATTCAGACGTTCCGGCAGAGAAGCTCCGGAATCGGTAGTCAATAGGATATCGATATAATCTACCTGACCAATATCCGGCGCAACAAGAATTAGATCCGCGTCAGGGAAAGATGCGTCAATCTGTGACCAATTTGTAGGGGGTTCTGTTTGCTGTGCCCAGATGCCTTGCACTTGCTCACGTGTCAGGCAAGCGGGGAAACCTTCGTCAAGATTGTCATTGGCAACTAGAACCGCCGCCTGTGCGCCGATGCTGAATGTGATGGGTTGCACGGTATTGTTCTGGCAGGATGTCAACTCTTCTTCAGTTAATTCACGGTTGAGTGCAATCACATCTAGTTCACCGTTGCAGAAGCGGCGGATGGAAGCCACTTGTCCATCAACAGTTACAATGGGTGATACACCCGGATAATCTGAGTTGAAGACACCCGTTGTACTGCTTATATAAGCCGCTAGATAGGCCGAGCCGCCGATGCTGAATTGACCGAACAAATCGACGGGAATTTCAAACGCGACAAGATCACGGCTGAATTGACGACCTTCGCCAGCTTCACCCGTCAATACTGCCTGGTTACGGGCGTAGGCATCTTCCGATGGGGCAGTGTAGCCGGCATCCACCAATGCTTCGGCAGATTCTACGCTTGTGATGAGTGTTAGTAACGGCGCGTCCGTGCTGACTTGCGCCGTGTTGACATACAATAACATCTGATTACGTAATGTGTACTCACCAGACTCGGTGGTTTCCAGGCTGGGTGCAATACAACGGCCTAAATCTGTGTTGATGAGTTCGACAATCTGCAGGCTATCATCTTCAGTCACTGCACTGAGGGGCACAATGCCGATAGCCCCTTCTGTATTGCGGACGGCATCAATCATCGCCTGGCTGTCTGCCGCGTTTTGGGCATCCTCACGCAAGCCAAAGCCTTCGATTTGCTCATCCAGCAAACCATAAATAATACTGTTTTCTGGGGGTAGGATGACCGTTAACGGGACACTCTGCGGGGTATTAAGCCCTATTTGCGCCCAGTCAGTGACTACGCCCTGTGAACTGGGCGAAAATAACTGACTGACTTGCTCCGGCGTGAGGCAAGACGCGAAAGATAAATCTGAGTGAGTAACAAAAGCTAAGACATTGTAACCGATGAGATACTCGTTATAGCTCACCCCATTCAGCAGACAATTTTCTTCCTCTGTGATGGACATAGGGCGGATAGCCCCAACTGCGGCGGCCTGCCCGGAGCAAAGCAATTGGAATCCAGTGTTTGTTCCTGTGATGTTGACATCAACGGACTGGTCATTGGCTGTTGCTACAGTACTGATAGCATCCAGTGCGACCCTTGAGCCACTAATTGTAAAAAAATCATCATTCAAACTGTCATCTTCTTCTTGGGCAAAAACTGTAAATGCGCTTAAAAAAAGCGACAGGAGTAAAATAAGCCCTACTCCGCGCATTGATTGTTTCATTGTACGCTCCCTTACCAGTGCGAGACACGTTATAATACATAGAAGTCGAAGACAGATTGTACATGGGCTTAAGTAATTGTCCAGTCAAAATCGTGAGAAGGGGTTATGACACAAGCATCTCAGACGATATATGAACAAATTGGCGGTACAGAAACTTTTCGCCGCCTGGTAGATGTTTTCTATGCGAAGGTGGAAGCGGATACAGAATTACGCGCCATGTTCCCGGCAGATTTAGCGCCGGGCAAGCACTGGCAATTCTTGTTTTTGCAACAATTTTTTGGTGGCCCGGCGGATTATGCGACAGAACGCGGTCATCCTCGTTTGCGGATGCGCCATATGCCCTATGCCATTGATGAAAAAGCACGCAATAGTTGGCTAAAATATATGTTGCAGGCTATTGATGAACTAAATATCCCGGAACCAGCCCGCACGACAATGCGTGAATATTTTGAGCAGGGGAGTGCATTTATGATTAATCGTTATCAACCGGATGAAAGCTGATGTCACGCCAGGATGATCAATCAAAATCAAAAGGTTTTGTAGAATCCCTGCTAGCTTTCCCGCGCCTGGTACGTATTATTATTGCAGGCGTGTTCGCGCTGGCTGTAACGTTATCTTTAAGCCCTATCGTTGATGAAATTTATCTTGCATATTTTTACAGCGATTCTACATTGATGTTGCCCGCGCTAGTGTCCGGTGGATTGGGCTTGTTGATGTACATTGCGGGATGGCTAGTATTAGTCGGTTTCGTTGGGGAAGAAATCACCCCATCATGGATGGTTGTTGTGTATTTACTGGTCGGTCTGTTGGCCGTAGTCTTGGTTATCGCGTGGGCGGTGCGCTTGGTTATTTTGGGCAGTTTAAGCTAGGAGTGAGTGGCATGAGGCATTATCTAATCTTACTGAGTCTGTTGATAATTCTTGCTGGGTGTCAAGGTGAGGGTAGCCCCGAATCACCCCAGCCATCCTCAGATTCTGACACGCATACATCTGACTTATCGACTGATGTTCAGGACTTGGAAAATGTGCAGGCCACAGCGACACCATTTACCCGTCAACCTTTGCCTCCTACATGGACGCCAACGCCACATGCTGACCAATCAGGCACAGGGAGTGTTGAGGAAGACTCTAGCCAGGCTCCCGCACAGCCTGTCGTAGCATCAGGTGTACGCGCAGAATGGACGCCAGTCTTTGTGCCAACCGCTTCACCAGAATGTGTAAATTTTATCGTCGCTGTTCCTGAAGAACGCGAAATCCTGTTAGGAGAGGGCGCGAGCGCGTCCTGGTCGGCGATGCCCGGCGCAACACTCTATCGTTTTATCGTTTTCGATGCCAATGAAAACATTGTCCACCGCCACCTATTGACGGATACAAGTTACCAGATCCCGCCCAGTGTTTTTCGCGCAGGAGGACTTTATGGATGGTCTATTGAGGCGTTAGACCGTATTGGCTTCCCGATGTGCCCATCGCGTGGTGATTATTTCATTGTCGAGGCGCTGTAGATTTCATTCTGGCAGTGTTGCCTCTGGCAGGATGTATTCTTCAAATGCCTGCGCTGTCCATGGCAGTAAAGGTTTAAAAAAGCGTTGGTAGATGGCCTGTGCATACACGCGAATTTCGTACTGAGCGTCTTCCGCCATGCGGAGCCGCAGAAAGTGCATGAGGTTGTGGGCGTCTACCTTCATCACCCATGTATAATATACGCTGAAGCCCGGTAGAAATAATCGGGCTTGCTCTCGTGATACACCCGTTGCCAATGCGTTATGATAAAGCTCAAAACTACGCTGGTAGTGAGCAAGCAATTGCTCAGTCAATGCTTGGTTGGTGTCATCTTCAACTTGACCCTCGCTAGCTTGTTTGTTATTGGAGGATTGTAGCC
>DAIMZF010000097.1:0-12742 GCA_036734085.1 Aggregatilineales bacterium | reverse complement strand
GAGTAGCGTTTTTCGCTATCGGTCTCCCAACTTTCCTTATCCATAACTGAGGTTATCTATGCTTGAGGTGGTTTATTGCGGTGTAAAGAATGTGATTGTCTCTAGCAAATAGAGCAGAATCTCGATTCCGCGTTCTTCCCGTTCTGTTGGCACGATGAGCGAAACCAGATACACGCGGTCATTCTGTGGCACGTTGTAAAGTAAGCGCACACTAGAAAGCCGCCGTCCACCTGCATTGAACTCGAAGTCAAAACCGCGCAACTCGTAACCACCCAGTTCAAGCTCAAGGTCGTTGAAGAACTGCACGCCATCTAGCTGGGCGGCATTTTCCCGTGTGCGCGTGAGGTTGCCTTCGTAGTCCTGACCGTCGTAAGTGATGACGGTGATGAATGTTAAATCATCCTCATTATCAAACACACTGATTGCAAATGAGCCATCTTCACGGAGCAAGACTTCCGGCCCAATCCAGTCGGCGGGATACAGGAACGTCATGCCTTCGGATGGGTTTTTGAAAGCTTGCCATTCGGGGTCTAAATCGCTGTTGACGACGTTCACCTGACGCGCATCAAAGGCGGAGTTTCCGGCTAAGTCTTCTATCTCGATGCCAACCTGATACACGCCATCCAACGCCGGAACAAATTCAACATCCGGCAGACTCAAGGCGATGTCGAACGAAGCTGAGGCCAATTCCCATTCAAACCGCCCATCCTGACTGACTGTTTGCCATAATGGGACGAACACCCCACCCGGAAATGGCGTTATCTGGAAGGGGAATCCTTCGTCTGTGAAGCCATACATAGCGGTTACACGCCTCTGTACAACACTATAAATGAGCAAGGCTTCACTGATGAAATTGCCGCTTGTATCGAAGATTGCACCATTTACGATGGACTCGTGTAGCCCTTGTGCGCGTAACAATACAGGCACTTCTTGAACACCGTCCGTCAAGACCGTCATCTGGCTATCCCAGACGAAGTAATTGGATGGGAGCGGGCTAAAATCCACGTAGTCATAGGTTTCACCCAGATAATCGACGTTAATCATACGGGCGATAGGTGTTTCGCGAATCATCACCCGTTGACCACTATTGAGTTGAAGCATCACAATTGACCGGATACCCGCGATACCTGCACCATCATAAGTGAAGTAAATCGCCGCCGGGTCATAGATGCTGGCGAACTGCGGTGTATCTGTGAGGTTGACGCGCAGACTAGCGGGGTTAATGCGTGTGTTAATCGTCTGGTGGATGTGCGTCAGAAAGCCATTCCACATCCGCCCACCGGAAGACGCCAGCGCGTAACCTTTTTCCGCACCTAAGAGCGCATAATCCCGTTCATTCAAGGGGAAGTAGAATGAAATACCATTGGCACCCGGCAAGCTCTCATCGGAGCGGGAATAAACGACCATATCATCCACCGCATTGATGACACTCTGCGCGACATCGGTGACTTCGGGTTGGTCAAGACTCTGGATGAACACACGCCGCATGAAGTCTTTGATGTCGATGAATGAGAAGTAGTTATCGCCACTTAACGGCATCAGGCCGAAGCTCTGCGCGGTCTGACGAGCGGCGGCTAATGTATCCAGCAAAACGGTGATGTCTGCGCTCACAACACGGTCAAATTCCTGTAAGGCCGCCGTCAGCGCATCCGTTTTGGATAAATCCAGCAGATGTAAGTCGATACGGGGTGTTCCCTGTGCGGTATAGTCTTCCATGTACGCATCAATAATCGCTTGCCCAAAGGCAACCGCATCCATTGATGGATTCGCCGTCAGAGCGCGTAACGGCGCGGTATATTCCCATCCAAAGCCGGGAATCACTTCTTCGGCGGCAAGTAGATAATGTGCAACGCTTTGTAACTCCGTAGCGATTTCGTATTGCGCCATCAGGCACGCATCAAAGCCAACGATGTCGAGCTTGTCTACGCCGGTGTTTCTCAATGCCGCGCTGATTCCTTCGCGCATTTGTGGCGGGAAAATGACCGTTCTCCCGCTATCATAATCCGGGCCGATGCCCGACCACCCCGCACCATGCGACGAGATAATCAGCATATAACGCTCCGCCGGATAGTTGGTGATTCCCCACGTTACGAAGTCTTCCAGCGAACGCGGGTCACTCATATCAACTTCGCCGAGCATCTGCACGGGGTCAAGGTCGAAGCCAATATCCAGATAATAAGAATCGTAGATTTCTTCAAAATAGGCGGGGTTGGCTAACTGGATGGCCTGAAGTTCGGCATAAACTTCATTATATGGATAACCTTGCTGAGACACAAAGAACTCGGCGGCAATTTCTAGCTTCTCTTGCATGGTATAGTTGGGCGGGTCTTTGCGTGTGAGGTAAAAACGGCGTGTATCCGTCCAATTACCCCAGCGCGTCTCGTAGCCTTCGGTGCGGTCAAATTGCACCACCATATTGACCTCTGGCGTACTGCCGACCAGTTGCATCTCGTGGATGTCGTAGAAGAGATACTTTTCTAGGTCATTATCCATCGCGCCATACATCATGATTGTCCATTCGGCGCGGGCGGGTTGGGCGCTTGTCTGTGGGATGCTGACGACCAGCGCCAGCATCAGCAATATAAGGGAAAGCAATTTTTTCATTGTATGTGTCCTCTCAAACTCGATGTAATGAACGTTACCAGCCGTAATCGTAGGTGTATTCCCACTCCCACGAGCCGCCGCCGATGCTGTTGATAATCATCATGTTGGTCTCGTGTTGCATGGCGGACATCTGCGACAGCAAGGCGTAATAGGTCGCGTCGTCCATCTGCTGTTGTTGCTGTTGGGCGAATTGCTGTTGCTGGATTATCTGCTGTTGTTGGGTTATCCACTGGTCGCTATACGTCAGCGAATTGATGGAACGCCCTAACGCGGTGATGGCTTGATTCATACTGGATGCTTCGGCGACAAAGCCGTAAATATCCTGAATCATCCATATTTCGCCGTAGTTGGGGTCAACGGTGGCGTAAGTCGTCGCGTATTGATAGCCCACCGCCGGTACACCATCAATCATGCAGGTATAAGCCACCTCACCCGCGCTGACAAAAGCGGTCTGGTCTGGTGTGAAGCCGCTTGCTTCTTCCAGTTCGCGCTCTTCGGTGAAGGTGAATTGCTGGCAGAATGGCGCGATGGTGGTTTCCGCTAGGAGTTGCGCGGCTTCCTTACCTGTAAGGTAGGGCGCAACATGCACATAGAAGTTGTTATCCGTATAGATGACCGTGCCTTCGGGATAACCTGCTTGGGTCAATTGAGGAGTCGGTTGCAAGGAGACGAGAATCTCGGTCTGTCCAACGAAAATCAGCACGCTTTCATCCGGCGCAATCATGCTATAGAAGATGAGCTTTGTGCCGAATACGTCGTGCATACCCCCATCAACGAGCCAGCCTTGCGGCACGTCAACAGTGAAGGCGCGTTCGTTGGGGTCTGTGAAGGAGACGAATGTCAGATTAGATGGGCTTTGTGCCACAACGCCCGATTGTGCAAAAGGATTGTTCCCTGCGGCGGGTTGTTGCGGTTGGACTGCGCCTCCAAGCGCGGCGAATGGGTCATTGATATTGCCCTGTTGGGTGACGACATTCGGTGATGCGGGTTGTGCAGGTTGCGCGGGTGCTTGCGCCGCCTGACCACCCGGGAATTGTGCGCTGGCGAGCATATCGAGTTGGATAGGCCATAAACTATCAAACAATGCCTGTGGCGCAGACGCGAAGCGAATCTCGGCTATTTGTCCTTCAAATGTACAAAAGGCTACTCCGACAGTCGCTCCCGCAGAGAATGTCATTTCCGCATAAACGGTGAGGTCATCCAGATAATCCGCTGTGGTGACGTTCAAATCCGAGAGGCCGGCTTGCTGAAGCTGGTCTACAAAATTCACCATGCAGGAATCTAAAGTCATATCTGGCGTGCGCGGAAGGAATTCCAGATAGATGATAGATTGTTGGTTAGTATCCATGATGAAGACGCTCACATCATCTAAATCGACGACTTCCCACCCATTAGGCATGTTAATCGAGATGCCATTGGGCGCAGTGAAGCCACCTGCGGATGTCGTGGCGGGTTGGGCTGGCTGTGCGGGTTGGGCTGGCACGGCCTCCGGTGCGGATGTGGTAATCGAAAGGCTGACATACATCTCCGCCAGAAGCGGCCAGTTATTGTCATAGGTGTTTTGTGCGGAGACAAGCGCACTCCCGATGACCCGATTCTGTGAGATTTCATCACAAACTAACATGCCAATACCGTTATTGTTATCGTAGTCGATATAAGCAATGTTAGGCGATTCCGGGTTAAGCGTTATATTTTCGATATTCAGGGCTTGTCTAAATGTTTCCATGACGATGGGCAGGCAGGTATTACCAATTGAACCGGGCGGCGCATCGAATATCTGAAACCATGCCCCTGCACTTTCGTCCGGACTAAAGATGATGATGCCACCTTCAACATCAAAAGGCGTCCATCCGGGCGGAATGATGACTTCCAGACCAGATGCGTTACTATAGGATTGTTGGGCTGAAGCGGGAAAGATTCCCACCATCAGCAAGACGATAATTCCGACGATAATGATGCGTTTCATGATGTGTTTTACCTCTCTCTACTAAACTTACTTAATTCGAATATGTGAACGAGTTCCACACGCTTGGAATACCTGTGGTTGAATTTGCATCTAGCGCAATGACACGCCAGCGAAAAGCGCCGAAGCTGTATTGTGTGATGTCTATGGCATAGGCTGTCGCGGATGTGTAGAACGCAATTAGCGGCACACAGGACGGCGTGCAAGCCTCTAATTCCAGTATATAACTAGATGCGCCTGCCACGCTCTCCCACTCGAACAACGGCGGCAGAATCACCCCACCGGAAACCAGCGTAAAATGGAAGTAAGTGTTGCCATCTGTCGGTGATATGAGCGACGGCGCGGGCAGGCGTGAATCCGATGGTGGCGGCGGGAGTTGGGGCGGCGGCAACTGTCCGGTATAGACTTCTAGCCAGATTTCCCCGTTTAATCCCGCCGCAGACCATCCCGTGATGATGCCATCGGTGATTTGCCACCACACGAAACCGTCCGCGATTTGTGAGCCGCCAATCACATCAACCGGAGTGAGTGCAGGCAACCGCCCAATAGAATTGGCGCTCGTCGTCGGATTACTCCGCACATTGAGGTTTGCGCCTTCCAGTGTGACTCGCGCCTGTCCGCCCACAACGAGATTATCGGTTGTGAGACCTCCGCTTGATGTGCTTCCGCCGGATGATGATGGCGGCGGGACGGGCGGCAAGGATGGCGGCGCGCCGAGTGCCGTCGGCTGGGCTTGCGCCCACAATGCCGCATCCGGCAGAGCGCGATTAGCGCGGTCTAAATCCAGCGCCCAGACGAGTTTGGCGGTTGTGCCTTGAATACCGACATGCAACACGTCAATCGTGCTGGTATCAAATCCGCCTACAGTCGGCACGAAGACGAGCGCCGTGCTATCGATGCCGACCAAGTTGGGCAAGAAGCGGTCAAGTTCGGCGGTATGTGCGCTGAACACAAAGCCCTCCCCCACGCCGAAGATGCGTTCAATCCATAGGCGCTCATACGGGAAGATGTCGGCACGCGAACCGTCACGATTGAGCATGACATACACGCCGGAAGCATCGCCGTCGATTTCACTCACGCGGATAAGGACGCGCTCCCCATTCTGGATGAAGTGTGCTTCTTCGATGATGTATCCGGTATCCACATAAAACGGGAATGACGGCAACGGCACACGCGGGTCTACCACATGCACGGTATTCCGATGGAAGCCCATCACATCCTCACGATAGGGGAATTGGTCATCCAGATACGGGAAGATGATTTCACCCGTGCGCGTCTCGATGCTGGCGTTTGGCATGGGGAATTGAGTCGTCGGCACGATAGCGTTTAGACCTAAATCCCAGACGAAGCTCGGCACGCTGAGGAATAATCCGGCGGCCTCCGGCATCATGACGAAGTGAACGGCGTTACCATCAAACCACACCGGAGTCGGCACTTCATCGCCAAAGCCGATGCCCTGCGCGGCAAGCGCGGAACTGTTGATTTGATGCGCGACGCTCCCGCCGCCGTTGAGGTCGAACGTCATGAGCGTCCATTGATTATTTACGCTATAGCCAAATGCCAGAAAATGCCCATCTTCCGAGAAGACTTCCGGCCTTGCGGCAAAGCGCAGGCTATCCACCGCAAGGAGATTCTGCGAATTCGGCACGCTGTAGCTCATCAAGGTGGTGTCGTTCACAAGGTCGTACACCGCCAGCATGATTTGATTGCCACTCGTCAGCGTGTAGGCCACACGGTCACCTTGCGGCGCGACGGCGACATCTTGCGGATAATCGTAGCCCGCCAGCGTGGGCAGGATAACGCTCTTACGGGTGAATCCCGTCGAGTCGAATTGAATCATTTCTCCGTTGAGGCTATCATACGTCCACGCTAACCATGTGACGGATTGTTGCGCATTTGCGTGCGCGGATACGCTGTGAAGGGGAAGCAACCCCAACAGAAGAACCATAAAAAGTACGATGCGACGCATAATAACCTCTCCTTAAATCTGTCTATCGCATAATCGGGTCGAACATGGCGGCAAGCACATAATTGCCTTCGCCTAAGTCGATGACTTTATAGTTACCGTTCGTTTGAACAAACATCACCCAGCTTGAACCATCTAAATTACTGGGTTGATGCGGGATGAAGAAAAGGAAGAACTCAGGGTCGAACCACCGGACATAATCCGGCATCAAATTGGGGATGAAATACTGTGCGCCACCCTCAAGCACGGGTTCATACATCAACGCGCCGCCATCCGTCGGACTGAGGGTCACACCATACGGCGACGGATACACATAGCCCTCTGCCAATTCATCGGGCAGAAGTTCACCCGTGCTGATGCTGTAATTGCCGACATAACGCGGATTGACGTTCGCCACAAACACGGTATCCGCCGAGATGAACGTGGCGCGGTCTGCGGGTGCGCCCGTCGCAAGGTTATAAATCAGTTCCGGCTCGGCGGTTAGACTGCTATAAAGATACGTTCCCGGCGGGAGCAAGCCATCGCCTTCTGGCGTATAAATATCGGACACAGTGACGAGAATCTGACCGCTTATTGCTTGAATGTCTGTGCCGAGCGAGTCGATATTGTCTTGCTCTTCCGGCAATAGAGTAATCGTAGTATCGCTGGCGGGGTCATAGGCGAATAGACCAGCCGCGCCTGCCATCGGGGAAAAATACGAATAAATGAATTGACCGGAATCCAGCCAACCATACGCGGTAATATCGCGGCAACAGGGCGTGATTTGTTGTAGGGATAAATCATTGGCATTCAGCAGATACGTCCCGGCGGAGCTATAGCCCGCGCCCGTGCCGAAGTTGGTAATCGCACGGAACACGCCATAACGCTCATTGCGTGACCACATCATGCCGTGTGGTGTGCCGGGCAGAACATCAAGTTCGATAAATGCGCCGTCTATATCATCATAGGCCGCCAAGCGTCCGTAACCGTTCACCACGTATTCGTCGGCAAAGTCCGCCGCGCCTTCCACCCAAAAGAAGTAAGAGAGGCCGCCCTTCTGCACCGCGAAGTCCGCATCGAGCATCGGGTCGTAGATGTAGCCGACTTCGCCGCCATCCATGAAGAAATCAATGATGAAATCATCCGGCAAAAGCGAACGCTGGAACATCAAGGATGTGCCACCTCCGAATAGATAGAGCGTGTTCTGCAAGCCCAGTTCACCGATGGTATTGCCGTTGTAGTCGGCGGGATACGGAGTGTGATTGTTTACTTCCATCACCTGAACAGTGAAGAACATGCCACTACTACCC
The DNA here is from genome assembly GCA_036734085.1 of Aggregatilineales bacterium. Lineage (GTDB taxonomy): Bacteria > Chloroflexota > Anaerolineae > Aggregatilineales > Phototrophicaceae > J038. The sequence continues at coordinate 4,920 of DAIMZF010000097.1, read as the reverse complement.
AGAAAATCCGCCCGCACCTCAGCCGATGACGGCGCTTGCTCCGCACTCAGGAGCATGTGCCGTTCCCCCGTTTGTTCGATGAAAATGGCAACGCCCCCATCCGCCGGACGGTAGACGACGAGTGCATCAAATGGTATTTGTGCGCGGATTCCGCTCACACCGAGCAAAACAATCACCAGAAGCAATGTTAAACGTTTCATCATGACCTCCTCTAAAGGCATTGCGGGGCAGGATGGATTTCCCGCCCCGATGAAGTGCGTGAAGGATTTACCAGTACCAGAAAGGGGCATCGATAATATTGAATTGCACATCGGTTGATAGACCGGTTCCAAGGTCACAATCGATGACGATTTCATAGCTCAATACGCCTATACGACTGTTGTAAAAATCATATCTTTCAGTGATGACATAGCGCCGCGTTGGAACAATGCTAAGCGGAAGTCTCATGCTCAGCGAAGCAAAGTCGATGCCGTAGTAACCCTGCCCAAATTCTTCAAAATAGACAGCAGTTGCCCTACCGGTTGTGAAGACCGAATCTGTAGTAAGGTAATTACCTTCGCCATCATAGGTTGCAATGGTGATCCAATAGTCAAAGGTCGCGAGGTCACTAAAGTAAATAACAAGCGAATCTGCATGGAAGCTTGCAAACTCATCATTGCACACCGTCCAGTCATTAACAGACGGATTCTCGTAGGAATGATGGAAGACCAACCGATGCGCCAGCGTATTTGCGACAATAACGAACAAGGACAATAACAATGTAGCTAAAATTGCATATTTGATTTTCATGGGGTGTTGCTCCTGTTAAACACGTTTAAAGTTTGATTGTGAAATGACAGTTGATAAAACTGGGGCGGATTGTCCCGCCCCAACAGGCACTCGTAAATCCTAGTTGTACCAAAACGGCGCATAGATGATGGTTTGTTCCACATGGGTGGACGTGCCAGTATAGATGTCGCACGTCACGCTGATTTGATAACCTAAAACGTCCATGCGGTCAGCTTCTGAGGTGAATGTGTAGGTTTCTGTGACAACATAAGTTGAAGCCACCCAACCGGGAAAACCGTGCAAATGCGGTACTTGCATCCCAAACAAACCAAAATCAACCCGATAAAATGCGTTGTTTTCGGTATAAGCGCCAGCAGGCATCCAGCCGGTTGTCGTCAGCCAGTTTGTGCCAAGATAAGCGCCAAAGGCGTTATAACTGCTTACTGAAATATCTTGTATGTAATTGGCAGGACTGGTGAAGTAAAAGTCGAACCCTGCGCCAAAATTCGCGCCTTCTATGTCGCAGGCCGTCCATTCATTGACGTATGGATTAACATATTCCAGACGGAAGATGAGGCGATGCGCGAACGTATTTGCGACAATAACAAACAGCGACAATAATAAGGTGATTAACAATGCATATTTGATTTTCATGAGGTGTTGCTCCTTTATCTCTTGGGTTGTATGGTCACATCTTATGGGGTTAGCGTTGCAAAATCGTTGCACATTGCAGTCCGTTTATTAACGGAGGGATAAGAGATGCTGAAGATTAGCCTCTTTGGAACACCACGCATTAATTATGAGAATGAGACTATTCGCCTAAAGCGGCGTAAATCGTTGGCGCTATTGTGTTATCTGGTGATGAAGCCGCAAGCCATTGGGCGCGATAGTCTAGCGACTCTGCTATGGGGCGATTACGACAATGAGCGGTCGCGGTCTGAGTTGCGCGTGTCGCTGTGGGAAATCAACAAGGCGTTGGGCGAAGAATGGCTCATCGTCAACCGCGACACGGTGCAGATAAACCCCGATATGCCGCTATGGTTGGATGTCCGCGCCTTTCGTGAGGCTGTCGAAGCGCCATTGACGCATCAGCATCACCCCGACGAAATTTGTGTGGCCTGTTTGCCACATTACGAAACGGCCTATGAACTTTACACAGATGATTTTCTGGCAGGATTCAGCATCTCCGGTTGCGCGGAGTTTGATGATTGGCAATTGGTGGAAGCGGAAGCCTTGCGACTGAATTGCTGGAACGCCCTGCAAAAATTGGTATTGGGCAATTGTGCGCTCCAACAAATCGATGCGGGGATGCAATACGCTCAACGCTGGCTTGCGCTGGATTCCTTTAATGAAGAAGCTCACCGGAGCGTGATGGCGTTGCAGATGTGGGCAGGCAACAAAACCGCCGCGTTGCAACACTATCACACCTGTGAGCAATTGTTAGCGGATGAACTCGGAATCGCGCCATCGGAGGAGACAACGCTCCTTTATCACAACCTCAAAACGGGTATTCTGCCGGATGTCCCGTTCATCTATTACGATTTGCCGGATGCTGAATCTCATGCACGGCATAACCTCCCGCCACAGCCTAACCCGTTTCGTGGACGTAGCGCGGAAGTCGCGCAACTGGTCACCAACCTTCAGCATGATGATTGCCGCCTGCTCACATTAACCGGACTCGGTGGTTCAGGCAAAACACGACTCGCCGTTCATACCGCCCGCCAGATGACCGCCCATTTTGCGGACGGTGTGTTCTTTGTGTCGCTGATGGGTGCATTCAACGAGTACGCCATCCTAGCGGATATTGCCGATAACATCGGCTTTCAGTTCAGCATCAATGAAGACCCGCTCATACAACTGCTGAATTACCTTGCGCCTAAGCACATGCTTCTCTTGCTGGATAACTTCGAGCATCTGCTGGAGCATGTTGGGCTTGTGGAGCAGATATTAGCCCAAGCGCCGCGCATCAAAATCATGACGACTTCGCGCTTACCGTTGACGCTCAAAACCGAGTGGACATTCACCATCGAGCAAATGGTGGAAGGCGCGGAGCAACTGTTCATTGATAGCGCGTTACGGGTGGATACCTACTTCGCGCCGAACGACGATGACCGCGCCCTCATCACGGAGATTTGTCAGCAATTGGCGGGGATGCCGTTAGCGATTGAACTTGCGGCAACATGGGTGCGCGTGCTGAGTCTGGCGGAAATTCTGGACGAAGTGCGGCAAAATGTCGAATTGTTGATGAGCGAATGGGCGGACATCCCCGAAAGACACCGCAATCTACAAGCCACATTCGATTATTCATGGGGATTGCTAAACGAGCCACAACAACAAGCACTCGCCAAACTCGCCATCTTCCCTAGTAGCTTCAACTACGAAGCGGCGAAAGCAGTAACGGGTGTGCCTCTGCGGATTCTTTCTACATTGGCGGCGCAGGCGCTCATCAAGCGCAACGCGGAAGGCCGCTACGAACTGCACGCGCTCATTCGTCAATTTGCCCTGCTGAAGTTGCGCGAGTACGACACGCTCTATGACAATGTGGGGAATGCTTTCATCCTCTATATGAATCAGTTCCTTGTGAGCCAATATGAGGGGCTGGCAGGTGAGCGTGTGATGGAGGCAAAATCGCGCATTGTACAAGAATTCGATTCGGTGCGTTCGGCGGTTGCATTGGCGATGGAAAAAGGCAAAATCACACAATTCTACGATTCCTTGCCAACGCTGAAACTATTCTATGATTTCCAGAGTTGGGTTAAAGAAGGCAGTGCATTTTTTGAGCGAATGGCAAAAGCCGCCCCACAGGATGAGCGATTCACACTCCGCGCAAAGGTGTTCTGGGTGCGGTATTTGCGTTATACCGATAACTACCCATTAGCACGGAGCATCACCGAAGCAATCATCGAGAATCCGCCGCCTGTGCCTTCGGATATTGCCTTCGCGTATTACAACATGGCGAACATGCACTTTCAGTCCGATTTTGATTTAGCCATGCGCTACATCAAACAAGGGTTAGACATCTACGAAGAACTGAACGACTCATTGGGCATTGGCATGATGTTGTGTTTAGCGGTGGAGACGCTCACGCAGAAAGGCGAACTTGAGCAAGCGCTAGAATACAGCAAACGCGCCTCTCAGGTGTTGCTCCCGCTTGGGCGCACCATGCAATTCGCATTTTTGCAGACGACCCTCTGCTTGCTTCATTCATATCTCGGCGATTTGGAAACTGCCCTCACACACGGACGTTTAGCGCTAGAGCTTTACGAAGAATTCAACAACAAAGAGCGCATCCTACGCGCCCAACTTTTTATCGCGCATGTGATGAACCGCATGGGCGATTATGCCAACGCAAAAACCCTTTTAGAAGAAAGCATCGCCCATGCAAAGGCCATCAACGCCGGAGAGACACTCGCCCACGCGCTGACGGAATACGGCATCAATGCGTATTACCGCAAGGACTTTGCCCACGCCGTTCAGGTCTATGAAGAAATCATCATCCTCAGCCAGAAGTTAGGGATGGATTACATCATTGATACGACAAAGGTCAATCTGGCTTCCGCGCTGACCGAGCTAAAAGACCATACCCGCGCCGAAACGCTACTCTTGCAAGCGTTGGCCGGATTTGAGGCCGTCGGTAGCGATTACGGAGTCATCTGTGTAAACGCGGCACTCGGTAAAAATTATGTGGGTTTTGGGCAATACGACAAAGCGGAGCAAACGCTGAAGCGGAGCATCCAACTTGCCGAGCAATTGCAAATGACGGTGGATTGGCTGACCGCGATTTTTTATCTTGGTGTGTTGCGTTTTCATCAACAACAGTATGAAAACGCGCTAAAAATCGTCTCGTTTGTCATCCATCATCAAGCTACCGAGAGTCAAATCCGTGAGGAAGCGAATGAGTATCATAAAAAGATTGTGGTCGCGCTCGGACAAGAGCAGGCGCGTCAATTGATGGCACAGGCTACCGACGCGCCGATTCAGCAATGGTTGGATTAACAGTATCTCACAGGATGAGAGAGCCTGCTTTGGTGACGACCTAGAAAAACCCTACACAAAAGCTAACAGCTATCGCAAAAATCGTTATCCATAACTGACGTTAACTAGTATTTGGTCAGCCGTTTGCTGAGACTGATTGTAAACTGCTGATGGCCC
>DAIMZF010000096.1:0-12771 GCA_036734085.1 Aggregatilineales bacterium | reverse complement strand
GTCTATTGTAGCATCACAGGTTTCGGGCAGACCGGAGTTTATAGCCAGAGGCCGGGCTATGACTATGTTATTCAAGCAATGTCAGGATTAATGTCAATCACGGGGAACAAAGACAATGAGCCAGTTAAGGTCGGTGTGGCTGTATCGGATGTATTCACCGGATTATTCGCGTGTACTGCGATATTGGCGGCTTTGCGCCATGCAGAACACACCGGAGAAGGACAATACATCGACATGGCATTATATGACTCTCAATTAGCGGCATTGGTCAACGTGGCAAGTCATGTACTCATCACACAAAGTGATGCGGCACGTTATGGGAATGAACACCCGAACATCGTCCCTTATCAGACCTTTAAGGCCAAAGATCGTTCGTTTGTGCTTGCAGTTGGCAACGATAGTCAATTCTCAAAATTATGTGAGATTATCGGGATGCCTGCATTGGCACAAACACCGGAGTACAGCACCAATCCAGCAAGAGTCGCCAACCGTCTGGCACTCACGGCTATCTTAAAGGAAGTTTTTATCCATCAGGATGCAGATTATTGGGTAGCGCACTGCCTGGATGCTGGCATCCCCGCAGGGGAGATCAACACGGTGCATGAGGCGCTTAATAGCCCACATACCGCCTCGCGGGGATTAATTGAGATGATTAATGATGTCAGTGGCATTGGGATTCCGCTTGTTGGCTCACCCTTAAAGCTAGATCATACCCCACCCAGCATTCGTTACGCACCGCCACAACTAGGGCAACATAATGATGAAATCAAACAATGGCTTGACGAACCATTGTGACCCTTTGTATACTTTTAAAGTCTCGGCGGTAATCGGCAGGTTAACCTTTGCCCTACTCCCGGACTTTGACCCATTGAGTAAGCGAGTGTGCCATGAACGATAAGAACCACAAATAGTCCATCGTTTATCGACATAACTTGTTGTGGTTTGTGTTGTCTATTGGCTTGCACCAAATCAGATGAACCCCTCCAGCGTCACTGTGTTATGTCGGTGACGTTTTTGATTCCGTATTTTTTGTGATAATCAATCAGACAAAGGGGTTCTGCTATGCTGATACTATCAAATATCGCCAAACGCTTCCCGACAGAGACCAACTATCTTTTTGAAGATGTCTCTTTTATCGTCAATGCTCGTGAGCGAGTCGGTTTAATCGGCGCAAACGGAAGCGGTAAAAGTACGCTCATCCGTATCATCATGGGGATGGAGTCACCTTCTAAAGGCAGTATTTCGCTTAATCCACCGGATTTGCGCGTGGGGTATTTGTCACAAGGCGTTGTTCTGGAAGATAATGCCACAATAGAATCCGTTATCTTCCCGCAGAAATTGATCATTGCGCAGGCGGAAGCCGAGCTTGAGCGCCTAGCTGAACAAATGGCGGCGGGTAATGAATCCGCTTATGATGCCTATGACACCGCTTTAAACAATCTCCTCCATGTAAGCGCCAGCCTTGAAGAACAAGCTGGATACCGCGCTTTAGCCGAACTAGGATTAGAGCAAGTGAACATGCAAGCGCCAGTCAGTGAGCTATCCGGTGGGCAGAAAACACGCCTGACACTGGCACGTCTTGTTGCGGCTAATCCACGTTTACTGGTGCTGGACGAGCCAACAAACCATCTTGATATTTCCGCTTTGGCATGGCTGGAAGATTGGATTATGGGGTTTGATGGTGGCGTATTGGTTGTCTCCCATGATAGAGCATTTTTAGACCGCATCGTGACGCGAGTCGTCGTGCTTAACCGCGAGACAAGCCACGCAGAAGTATTTGCAGGCAATTACAGCGAATACATCGCCTTCAAACAGACAGAACAACGTAAGCAATACATGCTGTGGAAAGACCAACAGGCAGAGATCAGCCGCTTACAAGCTGATGTCAGCCGCACGATGGCAAAAGCAGTCAACCGCGAGAATGCAACAGTCAATGATTTCCAGCGTGGGCGGGCAAAAATGGTGGCTAAAAAGGCACAAGCCAAAGCCCACCGATTAGAGAAATATATCGAATCTGATGACATTGTGGATAAGCCAAGCCAACACTGGGATGTAAAAATCACATTTGATGCTATCACACCCATTCACGGCACATCTATCCAATTACAAGGCGTAAGCATCGGCTACGACAGGCCGCTTATCCAGGATATTGACCTTACTGTGGGCGGACGGGAGCGTATTGCTATTATCGGGCCGAATGGTCACGGTAAATCCACATTGATCAAAACCATCATCGGGGAAGTACCACCATTAAGTGGACGTGTCATCGTCAATGAGCGGGCACATATAGGCTATCTCTCACAAGAACAGGATGTTCTCGAAGCCGCATATAACGCTGTAGAAGTCATCCAACAGGTTGCCCCCATGACACAAACGGACGCCCGAACGTTTTTACATCTCTTTTTATTTCGTGGTGATGATGCTATGCGACAAGTACAGGACTTAAGCTATGGCGAACGTACACGTTTGATGTTGGCACGACTCGTCGCCAGTGGTGCTAATGTACTCTTGATGGATGAACCGCTCAATCATCTGGACATTACATCACGGGAGGAGTTTCAACAAGCCATCATGAACTACAATGGAGCAATCATCGCCATTTTGCACGATCGCTACTTCATACAGCAGTTCGCACACAAGATATGGCACTTTGCCGATGGGAGCGTCCGAGAGGAATTACACACCCCCATATAAAACACCCAAGCTGACTAACCCGGTAGCATTCTGTAGCTACCGGAGCGTCAGCTTATTACTGTTGTCAGTAATACAAGAGGAACGCTAACTTACACTCTGAGGGATGAGCCAACCGCATTAAAGCGGTATAATTAAAATATAGCCATCAACTAAAATCGTAGATAGCTTCAAGTACTTATGTTTTATATTAGGAAAAACTTATATCGGAGAAGTCGTGTTAAACCTGTACAAGTTGGAGATATTCACTGCTGTTGTCGAGACAGGTAGTTTTAGCAAAGCGGCAGAGCGCCTTTTGCTAACACAATCAGCAATTAGCCAGCACATCAGCGACCTTGAGCGGAGTCTTGGAACACGGCTTTTTGAACGCGGCCCGCGTGGTGTGTCGCTGACAAAAACGGGCGAAGCATTACAAGGCTACACCATACAGATATTGCGTCTTGTAGCGGAAGCACAGAATGTCGTGACAGATGTCAGCAACCTCAAAGACGGGCAAATCAACATTGGTGCAACACCCGGCATCAATGTATATCTATTGCCTTTATGGTTAAATGACTTCCGCAACAAGTTTACAAACCTCAGCATCTCGGCACAAACAGGCACAACTGGCAAAATGATTAGTGCCCTATCAAATCGGCAATTGGATATTGCGATCATTGAAGGTGAGATTGAGTCTTACGAGCAGGATAATCTCGGAAGCCTCATCTTGCAGGAGATTTCGCTATATATTGTGGTTGGGCAAGGTCACCCCTTCTGGGATGTCCCGGCTATCGAGGCGGGTGAACTTAACGAACAACTTTTCATCGCGCGGCCACCAGCCAGCCAGACCCGTATATGGACGGATGCAATGTTGAAACAACTCAACATTCAACCACAAATCGTCGCAGAATTTGATAACCTAGAAGCGATAAAACAATCTGTCAGCAATGGCATGGGCATTACACTTTTGCCGGATTACGCTCTTCAAAGTGAGCTTAACATGGGTTTATTACGCGCTGTCAGCATCCGTGATGTGACTCTGGTACGGCAAGTTAAGTTGATATGGGACATGCAACGGGCATTTACACCAGTGACCTTTGCATTTTTGCGACATTTAGTCAGTCGTTTCCCGCAGATAAAATCCTTACTGAATAGTCCCTAGCCGGCCAGACTGTAAAATATCTTTTATATTTATGATTTTTTTGTGATTTTCGTTCATAATCTAAGTTCAAAGTAAATAAATTGCTGATATATTAGACTTGACCGTCATACTCAGATAAATAGGAGTCTAGCAGATGAATAAAATAAGCAAACTCATTTTTATAATCATGACCTTACTTGTACCATTCGGTGTTTTGTACGCTCAAGATGAGCCAGAAGAACAAGAAGTGGCGTATGGAACATTCATCATCAGCGCAAGCTCTGGCAGTCTGACAGAAGCCAGTGGAGAAACCCTGACACTGACGTTAGAAGGTGTGCCGGATATGATTCAGTGGTTTATCAATACAGATGGTATCAGTGCCGGGTTATACTTCAGCACTGATTTTAATGGTGATTGGGGTTTTGCATCGGAAGATGGGCCATTGGTTGCAGAAGCTATCCTCGTAACCGCGAATGAGACTATCACTTTACTTATCTCCGAGCCTAGCTTTTTCGAGGGTGTCTTCACTTATGCGGCGACAGTCGTCAGCATCATCCCAGCAGATGAGGCCATTGACCCCGATAAGGCGGAATTACCGGAAAGTTTTGATAGCATAACCTTATTTATCCCGCTTTACCCCGACCTTTCCGCATCGCTTATTGAAGGCTTGGATGCGCGGCTTAGCAGTACACGCGGCGGTTTTTCACAGCAATCATGCTCCAGATTTCCGTGCGGTTAGACTGAAATAACTAAGGGCAGATAATATATTTATTATTTCTGCCCTTTACTTCCATGTATCGGTTAAATTGATATAATGGTGGATATTGACAGAATAAGCCTGAAGGAAATAACGGTGACTCGTCTGCGTCTTACCATTATCTGCATTGTTGCTATTTTAGTCACATCCCACGTTACTATGGCTCAAACAAGCGACACCCGCCGTGTCGATGCCTACACTCTGTCGGGTGAACTTTCTGCCGATACCCCTACTGTAGATTTTCCAATCACTATCCGTAGATCAGAGACAACGTTATTAGCAGAGCTAACGATTACGAATGGTGGTTCAATACCAATCATTCAACTTCTTGCGCCATCCCCACGCCGGGAAAATGGCGAGCAATTACTCGCTTCTAACGCATCCGCACGGCTAGAACACAAAGTCATGGGTTATGGCGAGTATATTTTGCGTATTAGCGCCAATGATGAGAGTAACGGACAGTTTGAAATCAACGTTCGCATTGTCGAAGAAGTTATAGAAGCGAATCTCGTCAGCGTGATTGATGACGACAGCCCTTTTCATACGATACCGATTGATATTATACAAACAGGCACCTCTATTGAGATTGATTTACGCGAAATAACCGCAGAAGGTGGACTGGATACTAAACTCTATCTGGTCGAAGACCGCACAAATACCATCATTGCATCGAATGATGATCGTGACCGGGTCAATGGCGATAAAAGCTCTTACATCTTTTTTCCGGAAGCGGCACGGGGAAGTTATCGCATCATTGCCACCCGTTATAACGAAACACGCGGCACAACAAGCGGAGAGTTCCGGCTGTTTTTTAACCTGATACCGCCCTCACTACGCAGTAACCAGACGCGGAACTTCCGCGTGAGTGCGGGTGGTTTGCTGGATGCGGGCTTCCCCGTAATACCCGAAAGAGCCGAAACTACATGGACAGTGTTTGCCTACTATGGCGGTGATAATGACCTTGAAGCCGCGATCATCAACGACTTAAACGAGTTCGAGATCGCCGGTAGTACCCAGAATGTACGCATTGTGGTCTTGCTTGACCGAAGTTCTTCATATGATGAGTCCAATGGAGACTGGCAAGGGGCACGGTTATTTGAGGTAGGCCCGGCGGAAAATGATAGCGGCGACCACGTCAGCCCACAAAACCCGGATGGCAACAACCCAGCGACAATTGATACCCCGCACATCACTGAATTAGGGATTGTCAATACTGGCGACGGTGAGCTTTTTGCACAGTTTTTAGTGTGGGGTATCCGCAATTATCCATCTGATAACTATGTTGTCGCCATCGGTAGCCATGGCGCAGGCTGGTATGGGGTTGTCACGGACGACACCCATAATTCAATTATTCCTGTACAAGATGTACAGCAGGCGCTAAATCTTGCATTAGCAGAGACCGACTTAGATAAATTTGCTTTTCTCATCAACGATGCTTGTTTTATGAGCAGTGTTGAATACTTCGATGCTATATCGCCTTATTTTGACTATTCTATCGCCTCACCTGAAATTGTGGTGAATCCTGGTCACGATATGACGATGCTGATTAATTTGATGAATAGCCAATGGCAAGACCCTAGTTTTGTTGATATTGGCTCGCAACTGGTTGCAAAGTACATCAATACCGATATTTTGCTACGTCCCGGCTCGGATGTTTTCTTCCTGACAAGTGCATTAACGGATTTAAACAGTTTTGACCCGGTAACGGTCGCTGTGGAAGAGTTTGCCGCAATTATCAACGAGCGTAACCCGGTCTTGGTGGGCAACTTGCTAGGGACAGCCCGTTCACGCACTTACACCTATCAGCATTTTATGCGCAGTCGTACAAGCAAGACCTCTAACCGCATGATTGACCTTGCGGATTTTATGCGCCGCATTATTGAAAACCGCAACGCAGATGAAGAAATTACACGAGCGGCGGAGAACGTTATCCAATCTTTGAACCGCACTCGCCTTTATGCAGAAGGTGGTGAGCGTGTGGAAAATCTGGTGGGATATTACAACGTTTACTTCCCAGAACGAAGCGACGATTTCGATACGAGCTACTTTGACCAATCTCCGCTCAAAGAGTGGGGGCGAATGCTCCGCAATTATTATAATGTCGTTACCCCTACCCCATGGGAAGGCGATAGCATCTTTCATACGCCCGCGCCACCTGTGGTCAACATCATCACACAATATCCACTAGACCCCGCGAATGTGAGCAATCCTTCTTTGGTGGAAGCTGAAGTCATTGGCCGGAATATCACGGGTGTGACCGCAGTTTATGACCGGATTGAAGCGGATGGCTTAGTGGTGCGATATGCAGAGGAACAAATCTTCAACCGAGAGACAAACGCGGAAGGCAGCGTAGAGTTTGTGAATAGCTGGGATTCTGGCTATCAGCTTCTGGCTATTTTTTGGGATGTAACATTACCCGTTGTAACAGATGGAACCAACAGCTATAGCGAGATGCTTTCCATCAGTGACCAGACTGCATCAATTGATGCGGTTTATTGCCCACCGAATCGCGTGTGTGAGCAAGCGGATGAATGGGAATCTGTCGTGATTACGTTCAACCGGGACGATGGTTCATTACAGCGCGTGGTCAGCCTGTCACAATCAACAAACGGGGCAGGTGTCATTGAGATTATACCCGGTTCTACAGTGCAGACATTCCGCCATATCGTAACCAGTGATGGGCAAACGCGCCCCGAACAAGGCAACACTTACATCTGGCCGGAAGACGGTATGCGCTGGACATGGCGACCCGCGCCGGATGGCGAGTACAACATCGGTTATGAGATAACAGCTTTTGGTGGCACGACTGGTTATGCGACCGCACCCTTCACAATTGCGGGCAATGCTGAGCTTCCGATTGATATGCTCAGTTACTACCGTTCCGGCACAGGCTTCTTACAACCCTATCGGCTATACTGGAGTGAGCCGCCCGCGTTTAGTGGACTTATCCCCGTAGGCGAGACAGGATTTGTGGATTACTCTATCGCGCCGGATGGCGACCTCCGCACGAGAATATACATTAATTATGTTGATCTCCCCTCGCTAGAGGACACTGTCGCTTGGGGACGAGATGAAGTTGGCCTCGAAATTGTAGGGGAGACACGCGCAGTCACGATCAAGGGTGAACCAGCACTTGAGTTTGATATGCGCTTTACTGAAGCAGACGGCTCTGTTTATATTGGGCGAGCATTCGCCGTGCGGATTAAAGACCAGGATTACCTAACCGTGATTGCTTCCGCAGAGGCATTAGAGGGCACAGACTACGAAGCTCATTACGATTTTCTAAAAACCTACTTCGGCTTTGTTGATGAGGGCTATCTTGATAGTTCCAGGACATCCAGTGTTAACTGGGTGCGTACCATCAACGGCAATATTTATGGCGACGCTTATGCACTATATACATTCAGCAATTGGGAAACTACCGTTGACGTTAATTCTGTATGGTCGGTGCGCTCCGCACCATCACCAGACAGTCCGCAATTCTTCACAACCGGGACATTCAACCTAAACGCAAATATAGAAGGCTCTGTTGGTGTTTTGAGCAATGTCTTGCTCGGTTATGCACTGGAAGACGCCGAGCAATTGACAGTTACCAACACTAACACGCTGTATGGGCAATATCTCACCTGGGAAGCTGTCAGTTATACGGTCATTCGGGACGGCGCCCATCTGAGCGGGCGCATGTACACAATACCAATAGAAAATCGTACATTTGCGGCTTGGTTCGAGACACCAATGCTTGAAACCGCAGATGGATTTGTCGAAGATATCGAGACAATCCGTTCAATCTTTGAGCCAATATTGGATGGCTACCAGATTATCCCAGCTTCGCAGATGGCAGGTCTCCTCTCACAGGCAGGCTAATTCCGTAAAAACCCCCAGACCAAAAGACCAACACAAAATTAACCTGTTGGTCTTTTATTTAAGCACATTTCCTGCAACGTGCTATATTTGCTATAAAACTATGCAATCAGGGAAAAGATGCGATGGCCTCACTGAAAATAACGCTGATGGGCACGCCCGAAATTCAACATCAAAATACCCCTCTCAACCTGGAACGACGCAAAGCGGTAGCGTTAATTGCGTATCTGGCCGTTGTTCAGAAGCCTGTTGGCCGTGATTATCTAGCGACAATGCTTTGGGAAGACTATAACGATGAACGGGCGCGGGCGAGCTTACGACGGACTTTAGCCGTTATCAACAAAACACCGATTGGTGATTGGCTTACATCTGATAGAAACACAGTGTCGATGATTTTAAATGATGACCTTTACATCGATACCATGATATTTGAGGAATTATTAAGCGAGAATTGCTCGGCAGAAAGCATTACACAGGCTTTTAATCTGTATCAAAACGGGTTTATGTCTGGTTTTTCGTTGCGGGATAGCATCACCTTTGATAATTGGCAATCACTACAGGCACAAACCTTCCAGCAGATGCTTAATACCCGTATCGACGCCTGTACGCAACGCTTAATCGAAGAAAAGCAATATGAGGACGCCGTCGTACTGATCCAACAATGGCTGAAGCTAGACCCCATCCAAGAAACCGCGCACGAGAGACTCCTTAACATCTATGGAATCACCGACCAGCGCACCAATACCCTACGCCATTACGAAGCCTACAAAGATTTACTGTGGAATGAGTTAGGGGTAGAACCTGTGGAGCATGTAAGGCAACTATATGAATCAATCAGAGATGGGAGCTTTAACCAGAGGATGCCTGCACACCGTCAGCAAGCGGTTAAGGGCAATTTGCCACCCGTGCCTGCATTAGTCATCGGGCGGGAAGAAGCAATGCACGAAATCAAGCGGCGTATTGGTTTAAATAACACAGGCACAAGTTCACAAACAGCTATCATACAAGGTTGGCCGGGCATTGGCAAAACGACGCTTGTATCTCTGTTAGCTCATGAGAATGATGTACACCAAAAGTTTCGTGATGGGGTATTGTGGACTTCGCTCGGAGAATCGCCTAATATTTTGGCAGAGCTAATCATCTGGGCGCAAGCACTTGGCGTCAACAGTAGATCCGCTATCCAATCAATTGAGGAAGCACAAACACGCATCAGCGCCCAATTGCGCAATAAGCAGATGCTTCTCATCATCGATGATGCCTGGCAGACCGCCCACGCCTTGCCCTTCAAAGTGGGCGGGGCAAGTTGTGTGACAATCTTCACTACCCGTATGAACGATGTCGCAAAAGCGCTTTCTTCACATTCCAGCGATATTTACAAAATACCCGTACTCACGGAAGACGCCGGGCTTAACCTCATGCGTGAACTTGCGCCGGAAGTAATCGCAGAAAACATAGAAGAAGCGTGCGAACTCATCGCAGACCTTGAGGGGTTGCCATTAGCGTTACAGGTTGCCGCCCGCTTGCTCCATAGTGAACGCTCTATGGGGTGGGATATCCATAACCTTATCACGGAATTAAAAGAGGGCGCGGCCTTATTAACCGCTACCGCACCCGCAGACCGAATCGACCTTGTTAACGAGACCACACCCACAATCGCGGTATTGCTACAGCGAAGCACAGACTTATTAGACGCGGACTCGCAAGAACGATTTGCATTACTGGGCGTGTTCGCGCCTAAGCCAGCTACATTCGAGCAAGAAGCTATCAAAGCAGTGTGGGAAGTTGAAGACCCAAAGCCCACGATACGTAAATTGGTTGATCGTGGGCTGTTAGACCCCATCGGCGGGGGGAAGTTCCAGATGCACGCGCTACTTGTGATGCACGCTAAATCTATGTTTGCGCTATAACAACATCAACGAGAGAGGTTAAAACCGAGATGCAAGCCTGTACCCGGCCATATCTCAAATGTTGGGATGTCCTGCGATAGCATCAATGGCTCTAGCCATTCCGCTAGGCGTCCCTCACGCGCAATTTCTTGCATGGTGTATTCCACAAGTAGTCGGAAGTCAGTGTCGTTCTCCGGTACGGCCATCACCATTAAGCGCGGGCTGTAGTCTTCTCCTGGCAGGTTGCTGGGGCCATACCAACGAGAGTTTGTTGTTTCCGGATAGTTTGTCAACCGGAGCGAATCATTTGCCTGAACTAACGGCACTAAACGTAAGCTGTTCCCAAACACCGCACGCGCATTAAGCTCCTGGTCAGAAAGCAAGGTAAACGCCAAGTCTTGCTCTCGTTGTGGAGAGGCCTCTACAGTGGCACTAACAGCGCGGGAAATATCAAGTAGTCGCCCGGCGGCGTCTGGTTCATTCTGCGGGATAATCACTACACGCCCGCGTAGGGATGTAAAGCCGACAACATCGCTATCCTGCGGAACCATCAACCGTTCGCCGTGAAGCAGATACCGCGCTGTAAACTCTACTCTATCTGCCCACGACCAATCTGGCTCGATACCAACAGCAATATCTGCCTCACCGGATGCGACCAACTGCAAAGCGGCCTCCCCTGTCGCGGTGATGTATTCCACACGCGCACCCCACCGACTCACCATCTCGTCAATCAGGCGACGGTGAAATGCGTCAAGGCGAAGTTCACTTTCCGGCGAGCCAGCCCCCGCACCAAAGACCCCTGCTACACGGATAACCCCGCCACTTTGCACACGAGAGAGCACATACTCCGATGGGTAATTAATTTGTGTGGGGTAATCTTCCGGCTTAGGCCCTTCTTCCGGCAGATTGTTCCAAACACGGATAAGGCGGTATTGCTCACCGGGAAAATGGACTTGCTGAATTTCATCCATACGCCCGATAGCAGTAAGGTGGTGTAATGTCCGGTTAATCATGTCACGCAGAGAAGCATCCTGACGCAAGAAACCAATGGCATAAGGTTCTACTTCGATGGGTTCAGCGAGGATACGGATTGCATCCAGATTAGCGGATGCCACCCGAAGCAGATGATGCTCACTATCTACAAGGCCGTTAATTTCACCACTCACTAACGCACGATAAGCACGATCAAGTGTGAGATAAGTCTGAATTTCTACTGCAATACCCGTGCGTTCCTGCCACATACGGAGCGATTCTTCCGCAGGGGTAGCAACGACCACCCCCAAACGATTACTTGCCAAATCGTTCAGGGCTTCGGCCGGATTATCCGTCAGCACCATTACACTTTTTTGGGAGAGGTGATAAGTCTGGCTAAATTCCATGTAGGGGTCTAGCTCTCGATGGTGGATTTGCGCCGCAATCACAACATCAATAGTGCCCTGCTGTAACATGCTGGCCGTCTGGCGTGGATCGCGCGTGATTTGAACAAAGTTTGTATCCACCCCCCATACATTCGCCATACTATTGGCAATATCCGCATCATAGCCGGAGACAAAACCGCGAATATTGAGTTCGGAAAAAGGCGGCTCATTATAAAGAATGCCAACATTGACTATCCCGCTTTCCGCGATACGTGCCACCGCAGACGTAGCCGACAGTTCTTCTTCCGCCGGAGGCGCTGGCTGTGGCACTAACGTTGGTGGAATAAGTGTCGGCACGGGGTCTTGTGTATGTTGGGGGCGCTGTGCAATGCCACTTGTCGCAACTATCATCAAGGACAGAAGGAAACAAAATGAAACAATAACCCTCATTTGCTCTCCTCATATAGCTTATTTTCGTGGATGTAGTCCAGGACGACATCCGGCAACATATACCGTACACTACGGCCCATCTTTAGCCGCTCTACTATATCAGTTGATGAAAATTCGACAAGCGGCGATGATAGCAGGAGCGCATGTTGTTCTAGCTCCGGGATGGCTTCGCGGTGCATCTCGAGGCTTAAATCCGGGCTACCGAAGCCAGGACGACGCATGACCGCAACGGCTAACCGTGCGGATTGGAACATCTCGCGCGGGCGTTCCCAGTTTGGTAGGTCACGGTACACATCGCCGCCCATGATGAAGAAAAACTCAACTTCCGGCTGTTGCTGGCGCAGAATACGAATCGTATCTACCGAGTAGTGTGGGCCAGGTCTATCTATCTCCGCACGGGAAAGCTCAAAGTGCGGATTATCATTTCCTAAAGCCAGCAACAGCATCATCACGCGATGATGAATAGCCGAACGCTGGCTTTTATGCACGGGCTGGCCTGCCGGAACAAACAACACGCGGTCTAGCTTTAATTCTTCATAGGCGTGTTGGGCAAGGATAAGATGGGCATAATGAGGCGGGTCAAACGTCCCGCCGAGAATACCGATGCGCTCCGACATATTAGCCTATACTCCGGAATGAAGTTCTCAT
>DAIMZF010000095.1:0-12802 GCA_036734085.1 Aggregatilineales bacterium | reverse complement strand
TATAGCATCCACTACTTCATCAAAGCGTGATTCATCTTTGATGTATTGTCTCAGAGTATCGTATAAGTCCTGAGAATTTTCTTCTAACCATGTTGCGGAATGTGCATTCGCTTCGATGGTAGATGCTAGTTGCGTTTTCATTATAAACTTTCTTTCGCTTTTTCATTATCATCTTACCAAACTAGATATAAAATTCTAGTAATTGTAATTATTTGTAAAGATTATCATACAAAATATTGACATATTTTTGTATGATGACTTCATAGCACAATTATTTGATTTTACCGATTATTATTAAATAGTACTTTATTACTACTATTTATTTTGAATCTGGTTAACTTCCTGTATGAAACTATCCGTGAACTCGCCGTCTTCGGTCAACCGGAGATTGACTTTTTCGTCAAAGTCATCATCGTGCTTGCGCTTGGCCTTGATGGATGAATGACTGCCAGAAAGCTGTTGACGTTCGCGGATCATTTCCGCTTGTATGGCAATCTCGCGGTTATCCGTACCGAGAAAACCACCCATCGCGTAGATAGCCCCATGAATTAACAACGGCAAAGTTACAAAAAGTGTTCCAATCAGCGCCCAATTGGTAATTTCAAATTCCACCCCCATCACCAACACATGCAGTTCCTGCGCGACGCTCTCGCCCAAAGGCAACGCCACCAGGATTGCCCCAATCATCAGGACGCTTGTCAGTGCATGTGACCAGAACGCCACCCGTTTAGCGGCCCGTTTTTCTGTGCTTTTACGCACACGCTTATAGTCCTTTGCGGAAGCTGTCTGCCGCCAATCTGCACCGTACAGCATCTGCATGTCGCTTTCTATGCGACTCTGCTGTTGACCAATCCGAAACTGCGACGTTTGGTCTAGCACTTGCAACGCATGGGCGGCTAACCCACTCCCCCACAACAACGCCAGCACCAGCCAATAGGGGATACTCGCTAATTGCTGTAATGCGGCTACGACCTGCGCCTCGTTTGCGCTAGTCAGTCCCATATCCAGCGTAATTTCTGCCCCTGCCGCCGCTATCGCGCTTTGGATGGCCTCTGCCGTGATTGTCTGTGTGAAGAACAGCAGGCCAATGACCAGCACATAAAACATCAGGTGACCGACAAAACCCGTCCGCATGTTGACTCGTCTTTGCGCCCGCCGCCGGATGGAGGCTTCATCTGCGCCCCATTCGCTCAGGTTATCCGGCCTGATGCCTTCCGCACGGTAGGCGGAACCATCCTGACGTTTCCGTACATACGACGGCACTTCCTTCAATTGGCTCTGCGCGACAGCCTTCACATGCTGTACATCGCTCCCAATTTCCGTGATGGCCTCACCAAAACGCGCCTTAATCGGACGCTCGCGGATTTGCCCGCGAAACTCCTCAATCATGCGCCGAATACGCTGAATGAAGACTTCCAGCCATTGATTGAAAGAATAATTTGGCTTGCTGACATCTGGGGATAAAAGCGGCACGATGACCGATTTTACGCCATCAACTGCAAAAACCCGCGAGGGCATTGGGCTTTCGCTCGCCGGGACATAATAACCGCCGCCCGGCGTTTTTTGCGAGATGAGTTCCCCTAGCCGCTTGGCACGATGAACGCGGCTTGCATCCAGTGTGAACATACCGGACGCCTGCAACGCATTTTCAAAGGCGGCAAAAAGTTCATTAGGTGTATTATAACGTGCCTGTGGTTCCTTTGCTAAGGCCTTCAATAAGACCATTTCAACCGCAGGGGTTACATCGGGGTTAAGCTGTGATGGCGACGGGGGCGATGCAAAAATCTGCTTATGCACGATGGCATACGCGCTCTCGCCTGTAAATGGCAAACGCCCTGTGACGAGTTCGTAAAGTAAGATACCCGTAGAATATACGTCGGAGCGTGCATCAATAGATTCTCCCTGCGCTTGCTCCGGGCTGATGTAGTGCGGCGTCCCTAGCATGGTATCAAGCGAGATGGTGCTTTCTCCACGTTGAGCCACACGCGCCAGGCCAAAATCGGTCAGGTAGGGCGTGCCATTGGTATCAATGATGATGTTAGAGGGTTTAATATCGCGGTGGAGGACACCTTTTTGATGAGCGTATGTCAACGCATCACAGACGGAGCGCATCACATGGCGGATTTCATCCAATGACAGTGCTTCATCCTGCATATGTTCTTTGAGGGTGCGGCCTTCGATGTACTTCATGACCAGATACGGTTGGCCGTCATGCAACGCATAATCATAAATCGGGACAATGTTCGGATGATCGAGTTGGCCGACGATGTGGGCTTCGCGCTCGAATCTGACGATAAAACTTTTATCATCCAAAAACATGCGATGCATCATCTTTAAGGCGATGTGGCGATCCAGCTTGGGCTGGTGCGCTTTGTAGACGGTTGCCATGCCCCCAGCACCGACTTGTTCTATGATTGTATATGGCCCGATTGCACCCGTATTTAACATGCTTTTCCCCTCATTTGTCGGTGATGCTCCCCAATTAATGAAGTTGGCTAACAGGGGTCACCGCATTTGTTAACATTATACACCTGTGTATACGCGCTATCTACCGCAAAAGTTCTTTTAAAGAGGCCGCGCCACGCCCGAAATTATGTTAGAATCGTGCATGGAAATAACGTTAAAGGCGAGAGTATGAGCAAAGATTACAGTAAAAAGTTGCCACCCGGACAAGCTGGCCTGCCTTTGGTGGGCGAAACCCTCGATTTCATGAAATCTCCTGTCGCTTTTGCAGACAAGCGCCGCACCAAGTATGGCAAAGTGTATCGTACCCATCTTTTAGGCTCTAACACCGTTTATCTGATTGGCCCCAAAGCGAACCAATGGGTGTTTGCGGGCGAAGGTAAATACCTTAAAAATCGCTGGATTTATACCATCCGGCGGCTACTGGGTGCAGATAGCCTGGCGATGATTAACGGTGACGCCCACCGCAAGCGCCGCACTTTATTACAGCCTAGTTTTAAATACGAAATGATGCAGTCTTTCGTTCCAGAAATCCGCGAACTGGTAAACCAACACCTCATCACATGGGAAGCGCAAGACCACATCATCTTCACGGATCGGATGCGTGACCTTGCGTTTGAAATTATCGCGTCCTTTTTATTCGGGGAACAATATAAACAGCTTGACTTAAAAGCCCTAAGCCGACTTTTTGAACAATGGAAATCTGGCGTATTTTCTATTCCCGTCAATGTGCCATTTACGACATTCGGCAAGGCTTTACGCGCCCGGCAGACGTTGTTTAACAACCTGCAAGACATCATCAACACACGCCGGGCAAACCCCACCGACAAACACGATATTCTAAATACCCTGATGCACGGTAAAGACGAAAACGGCCAGATACTGTCCGATAGCACCATTATTGATGAACTTCATCTGATGCTATTCGCCGGGCACGATACCACTGTTTCCGCCAACACCAGCGTGTTTATGCTTTTAGCCCAGCACCCGGACGCATTAGCCCAAGCCCGTGCGGAACAAGTCGCGTTCAGCGATGAAGATTTAAGCAATATTGAGAAGCTAAAACAGATGCCCTATCTGGATGCTGTCATCATGGAAGCGATGCGGATGTACCCACCTATTGCCAATATGTTCCGCGAGACAACGCAGGATACAGAATTTGAAGGCTACCACATCCCCAAAGGTTGGGCGATTGCCACCAGTCAATCCGCCGCGCACAGCGACCCGGAGGTATGGCCGCAGGCGCAGACATTCGACCCATCCCGCTATGTACGTGGAGAACACAAACAAAAAGCATTTAGCCATATCGCATTCGGGGGTGGGCCGCGCCTGTGTTTGGGGCAGAACTTCGCCATGATTGAAATGCGTATTATTCTGGCGACAGCACTCCGGCATTACACATGGCACTTACTGCCCGACCAGGACTTAAGCGTAAACGACATCCCATTACCGTTGCCGCGTGGTGGTTTAAAGCTGAAGTTCACGCGGCAGGGTTAATTTAGGCTCGGCTCTAACATCTGCATTAAAATACGCAGGTTGCGTGCCTTGCCACCGTCGCGTAAATCGCGCGCGGCCTGCGTAAAATACTGGTGATTGCCCAGAAAGTTGACTTCAAAGCGATACCAGTCTTCATCGGTCTTGTGTGTGCCAAATATTGCCATCTCCGCCCGCAGGTTATCCGCCACTGTGAAGAAATCTTCACGGCCCAGCGAATCCATGTCGGCATCCGCGATGATTTGCTCTAGGAGTGTTTGCGGGTTCTGTGGCATTTTTGTGGCACGGATGAGGCCACTCACGACTTCAATCTGGGCGAAAGTGTAGTTAAAATCCAGCAAGCACTCACGGACGATAGCAACGCCGGTCTCTTCGTGCGGCTGGCGTATGTCCTCGTAGATGTAGCCAATGTCGTGGAAGTACGCGGCTGTTAACAACAGCAGACGGTCTTCCCGGTTTATGCCGATTTTATCTGCCAGACGTGCCGCCGCCGGAACCACATCATCCCGGGTATGGGCGAGGTTGTGGTAGGTCAAATACGGGGGAAGTTCTTCCAGGCGGTGTAAAGCGAAGGCTTTGGCTCCTTCAAAGTCAAATAACGTCATATAACTTATCCTAACGTCCCATCTTTTACGTCTTTCATACTACATGAATATGAAATGTGAAATATTAAAATCAGATGAGACAGCCTATTTAGCAGGCAAAGCCGCGTCCAGGGCTTCCACGATACTTCGCACCGGGATAATCTGCATATTGGCTGGCAGACCATCTACCTTACGGCGCATTCGCGGCACAATCGCCCGTTTAAAGCCGATTTTCGCCGCTTCGTTCAGCCGTGCCGCCAACTGACTCACCGCACGGATTTCTCCGCTTAAGCCTACCTCACCCACCATCACCACATCGGCAGGGATGGGGCGATCCAGATAACTGGAGGCCATCGCTAGCGCCATCGCCAGGTCGGATGCAGGTTCAGTCACTTTAAGGCCGCCGATGATGTTGATGAAAATATCGTGTTCGTGCAGTTTTAGCCCCACTCGCTTGCTCATCACCGCGCTGATGAGCAACAGACGATTCATGTCTACGCCGTTGGGAGTCCGGCGTGGGTTGCCAAAATTGGTTGGGCTGGTCAGGGCTTGCACCTCTACCAATAAGGGGCGTGTGCCCTCCATCGTGACTGCAATCGCAGAGCCGGACGCATTAACGACACGCTCGGCTAAAAACGCCTCCGACGGATTCGGCACTTCCACCATGCCCGCGCCTTGCATCTCGAACACGCCAACTTCACTCGTCGCGCCGAAGCGATTTTTCACGCTCCGCAACAGCCGGAACGCCTGGAAGGGGTCGCCCTCTAAATAAAGCACAGTATCCACAATATGTTCCAGCACACGCGGCCCGGCAATTGTGCCCTCTTTGGTGACATGGCCGATGAGGAAAACCGTTACGCCAGTTGTCTTGGCAAGGGTCTGTAGGCGGCTGGCACATTCCCGAACCTGACTCACCAAGCCCGGCGATGATTCCAGTTCTTCGGTGTAGACCGTCTGGATGGAGTCAATAATCAGGATGGTGGGGTCTACGGTGTTGACTTCCTCAAAGATGTTGCCGAGATTGGTCTCGGTCAGCAGGAACAAATCCGGCGCGGTTAAGCCCAGTCGTTCCGCCCGCATCTTGATTTGCTGTGTGGATTCCTCCCCACTGACGTACAGCACCGGCCCAGCTTCGTTTGCCATCAGCGCGGCAATCTGCGCCATGATGGTTGATTTGCCGATGCCTGGCTCGCCGCCAATCAGTGTGATACTGCCCGGCACAATGCCCCCGCCCATCACGCGGTTAAATTCCTCCACAGGCACGCGCATCCGGTTTTGTTCTTCCATGCTGATGTCGTGCAGGCGTTGCGCCCGTGCGCGGATGACGCCTACCGGCTGGCGGTTCTGCTTGGCGCTGGCCTTACGCGGGGCTTCTTCTACGTGTTCTTGCATTGTGCTGTATTCGCCGCAGTTAGGGCATTTGCCGATAAAGCGCAGGCTTTCCTTGCCACAGTTGGAACAAATATATTTTGTGCGCGTCTTTGCCATTGTTACATCTTGCTTTCAATTGATAACCCATTGGATGATGTTTTATTCTAGCACAAAACGGAACAATTGTGCGGTATTCATCGTCTGTCACTATAAGTTATAATCAACCTATGTGATGTAAACAGGCACGAAATTGATGACCACTTACGAACAGGTTCAAAGCGGATTAAACGCACTCATCCATACATGGGAGCGTCGCCTGCGAATTCAGCAGACGATAGCATGGCTGGCGCGGGCGCTCCTGCCGGGTCTGGCGCTAGGCGTGGGGGTGGGCATTCTTTCGCGTATACGCCCTATCTTCAGCAATGAACAAGTTCTGCTCATCGGCGTGGTGGGTGTTCTTGCAGGCATTGGGTTTTTAGTGTGGTATGTGTGGGGGCGTGGCCGCCCGACGGTGACGGCGGCACAACAGTTCGATGTACTCTTCGGGCTGGGGGAACGCACCTCTACCGCGCTGGAACTTATCAACGGGCGTATCCGTGCGGACGACAACCTGAGCGCGTTACAAATCCAGGATGCTTATACACGCGCACAAAGTGTTGATGCAAACGCTATTCAACTCAGCCCACGCCGGGATGAATGGATGGGCGTATTGGGGTTAATGCTCGTTTTTGTGGCGTTGGTGCTACTGCCTAACAATGTCGGGCAAGGTGCACCCCGCAACCCGCAGGAGCAAGCCATCATCGCGGCCAACATCCAGGATATTGAAGAGGCTATCCAGGACATCGCCACAGACGCGACCTTAGACGAAGATACGCGCCGCGATTTGCTGGAAGCACTGGAAGTTACGCTGAACACATTAGAAGATGAGGCTATCAGCCTGGACGAAGCACTGGCTTTGATGGGCGAAGCACAGGACTTACTGCGACAGGGTGCAGGCGGCATCCGGGAACAACTGGAACAACAAAATAACGCTCTGCAAGATGCGGCGGACGCGCTAAGTGATGACGAAGCCAGCGAACCAGAAACACCCTTCGAGGGACTTCAGCAAGCACTGGAAGAAATCACACAACAGCTTGAAGGACGGGCGGCAGAAGAAAATGAGGTTGACCGCGCTAATCAAGCACAAATCGCTATTGCTGAACAATTACGAGATGCTTCCGAGCAATTAGAGGCGACTTCTCCAGAAGCGGCAGAGGCATTAGACGATGCCGCCGATAACCTTGAACAAGGGGAAACAGACGCCGCGCAAGAGTCCATTGAACGCGCGCAGGATGCCCTTGAGCAATTAGAGCGTCGCCAGCAACAAGCGGAACAAGCCGCGCAGAACTTAGAGCAATCCGCCGATGAAATGAGCCAGCAAGGTGAAGAAAGTAGCGACGACGGCGAAGAGCCGGGCGCAACCGGGCAAGAAGGCGACGCCGGAGATGGCGACCAGCCTCAAGAAGGTGAATCCGGCGACCAGCCCGGCGAAGAAGGCGGAGAGAGTGGTGAAGAAGGTGACGCCCCCGACTCCGGGCAAGGTGGCGAAGGTGATGAAGGCGAAGAGGGCGAAGGCGAAACACAAGGCAGTGGCACCAGTGGCGCAGGCACACAGGAAGGTAACGACGGACAAGATCAAGGGGGTGGGGAAAGCGGCGAAGCCTTCAATGCTGAAGATAGCGAAGAAACAACACCGGGCGAAGAACGCACCTATGAACCAGTATTTGCCCCCCGCAGGCTGGACGAAGTAACGGGCGGTAGTGATATTGTAGAGTTGGAAACGGACACAAGCGGGGATATTCTGCGAGAGGGAGACTTTTTAGAAAACCCCATCGGCGCTTCCAGCGTGCCTTATGACCAGGTATTCAGTGATTATGAAAACGCGGCCAACACCGCGCTTAGCCAGACGTATATCCCGCTTGGCCTGCGCGATGTCGTGCGCGATTACTTTACATCCCTGGCGCCACGTCGCACCACCCCACAGGATTAACCTTAATGGGAGTCTCGGTGGTCATTTTGATGGTGAGTATATAGCGCTTTTTTAGGGCTGACCAATGCCCGGCGCAAATTCAGCAGAGCGTGATAATCTGTCTTACGGAAGATGCGTTTAAAGCGTTCATTCACACTGATGGCTTCTGTATAGAGTGGCTCTAGCTGGGCGAGTACACGCTCCCACGGGCGTTGCTCCGCGATTTGTCGGGCATAAGCCGCCATTTTCGCCCGTCGCTCCGGGTCATCCCGCAAGGCGACGACCGCTTCTTTAAAGGCCGTCGGGTCATCATTCACCACAAAGCCGGTTTCGCCCTCTAACACCAAATCTTTCGCACTGCCCCTGTGTGTGATGACCGTCGGCAAGCCGGACGCCATCGCCTCCTGTACTACCTGGCCGAATGTCTCATAAGGGCCGGTAAACAGGAACACGTCCGAACTGGCAAAAGCGGCAGGCAAATCATCGCCCATCAGGTAACCTGTAAAATGAGTATTCGTGCCAGCGAAGAAGCCTTCCAGCGCATCACGTTGAGCGCCATCGCCGATAATCGTCAGCGCCACGCCGGGCGTGCGAGCCACTTCGATGAGCAAATCAATACGCTTTTCCGTCGCAACACGCCCAACATAAATACATAACAGGCTGTTAGGGTCGCGCCCGGCCAGCAGATTTTTTCGCCAGTCGTCGCTGGCGTGCTGAGGGTTAAAGCGGTTGCCATCCACCCCGCGCCCCCATGCCCGCAGGCGTTTGTAGCCCTCCATGTGCAATTCTTCCGCCGTTGTTTGGGAGGGAACGAGTGTGAGATGGCATCCATTGTGCAGGTAGCGCAACCAGTTGTTAATGACGTTCCCGGCGATTTCTCCACCCAGACCTTTTACATATTCTTTGGCATAGCCGGGTAAATCCGTTTGATAGTTAGCGACAACGGGCACATTCATAAAACGTCCGCTTGCCATACCACTGACAGACATCAGTGCCGGGCTAAACAGATGGATTAAATCCGGCTGGAAGTCTTGCAGAACACGGCTGATGCGTGGGTTCGGGAGCGCCATCCTTGTTTCCGGCACGCCCGGCACGCCCAAAGACATCAACGGATAAACCGGTGTGCCTTCTATGGCTTCCGGTGAGATGTCCGGCGCAAAAACAATGACCTCACGCCCGGTCTGTTTTAAATACTTCATGACAAGGTAGGTGGTCTTAGTCACGCCGTCTATTTTGGGCAAAAATGCCTCAGTCAGGATAGCGACTCGTTTTATGGGCGCTAAAGGGATAGCGGGGTCTGGTGGGTTAAGCGCGACCTCGCGCCCGAAGATGCTTTCGATGTTGTCCGGGTCGAATGCTTTAAACATGCCTAACAAACGGTTGGCGGACATACGCCATCCTTCCATTATGAATGAGCTTTTACGTTTATGATAACACAGTCCGCCCGATGAGGATGCACAGAATGAGCTTAGAGTCGTAAAGACTTAAAAATTAAGCAACACATGAGTTAAAGGTGTACGGCACGACCAAGCCGGATTGTACAACTTGAACGAACTTTTGCGGCGCATTTGGAAACTGCGACAAGATGCGCTATAAACATGGCGTGTGCTTAACAAAGATA
This sequence comes from Aggregatilineales bacterium, assembly GCA_036734085.1. Lineage (GTDB taxonomy): Bacteria > Chloroflexota > Anaerolineae > Aggregatilineales > Phototrophicaceae > J038. The sequence continues at coordinate 3,261 of DAIMZF010000095.1, read as the reverse complement.
ACACAATCCTTAATACATTCCTTCAGGAGGAAAAGATATGCGTAAATTCCGTGCACTTACTTTTGTTATGATGGCACTAGCTTTAGCAGTGGCATCGTTCAGCTCCACATTCGCACAAGACGGTGGTGTTCTGGACGACATTGTAGACCGTGGGTTCTTGAACTGCGGTGTTAGCGGTGGTCTGCCGGGCTTCTCCATCCAGGACGAAGCGGGCGAATGGTCAGGCCTGGATGTTGATTTCTGCCGTGCGCTGGCTATCGCCATCTTTGGTGAAGCTACCGAAGACACCCTGCGTATCATCCCATTAACATCGGATGTCCGCTTTACCGCCCTGCAAGCGCGGGAAGTTGACGTACTACACCGTAACACCACCTGGACGCTCACCCGTGACATCACACTTGGCTCGGACTTCGGCCCGACCACCTTCTATGATGGTCAAGGTCTGCTTGTCCGTATCGAAGATGGCTTCACCAGCTTAGCGGACATGGACGGGGCGACCTTCTGCTCCACCAGTGGTACAACCACCGAGAAAAACATCACCGACGCCTATCGTGGGCTGTTCGGCGCTGACCCGGTGCTGGTACTTGGCCCTGGCCCGCAAGAAAACCTTTCCGACTTTGAAAACGGCGCTTGCGACGTGCTGACCTCTGACAAGAGCCAGCTTGCCGGCCTGCGTACCGCTTCCAGCAACCCCGCCGCGTACATCGTCCTGCCGGACACCCTCTCCAAAGAGCCGCTCGGCCCGATGTACCTTGAAGACAACAGCGCCTTCGCTGACATCGTAGACTGGTCAGTGTATGCCACCTTCCAAGCAGAAGAATATGGCATCACCAGCGCCAACATCGAAGAATTCATGATGAGCGATGACGTGAACATCCAACGCTTCCTGGGCTTAACAGAAGACGGCTTCGGCGCTTCGTTGGGTATCTCCAATAGCTTCGCCGCCGACATCATCGCGGCAGTGGGCAACTATGCGGAAATTTACGAGCGTAATGTTGTGCCGCTCGGTATCGCCCGTGAAGGCTCCCAAAATGCGCTGTGGACTGAAGGTGGTCTGCTTTACCCGCCAGCATGGCGTTAGTGGATGCGAATTAGGCTAACCGTTTAACAGTTGAGGGGCGGGGATTTTTTCCCTGCCCCTGTTAGTTAAGGGGACAATATGGCAGTCATTGATAGTAACGATTCGCAACAGCGCATCAAAGCATCCGCCACAAGTTATGCGGGGATACCCTGGTACCGCGACATCCGCGTATTACGCGCACTCGCGCAGATTATCTTTCTCGTTCTGGCAATACTCGGTGGCATTTACCTCATCAACAACCTGACCAACAATCTACAAGGGTCAAATATTCCGGTCAACTTCGGCATTTATGCCGCGCCATTTACCGTCGCCTTGACGGAAGGCCCATCGGCTGTTGCTGAGTGGGAATGGCTACAAGACCGGGAACGCATCCAACAAGGCGCAAGCATCGCCTATATTTTGCTATTCGGCGTGCTGGGCTTTGGTTTATACGCTAATCGTGATGGCGTGCGTGTTGTACTCACCACTATCCGCAACGGGTTATTAAGCCTGATGGGACTCATCGGGGGGGGTAGCCGTGCCGGGCTTTCTATCGCGGCGTACCAAAACCAACTAACCCAAAGAACCAACAGCGGGCCACCCCGCAACGAAGATGCAGATTATGTGACGGCGGTCTTGCTTGTCATCGGCATCATCTTACTGATTATTTTTGTCACCGCCTTCCCACCTGAGCGAATTCCAGGCGAAATGAACCGTTACTTAGGTAGCAGTAGCATGACGCGGGCATTCATCACAGGGATTGCCAATACCGTGCGTGTTGTTGTGTTCTCGCTGATTGCCTGCACACTTCTGGGCATCTTCACCGGTATTGCGCTTCTGTCTCGCAACTTCATCTTGCGGACAACAGCAGTGGTTTATGTGGAAATCTTCCGCAATACGCCATTACCTGTTCAGCTTCTTTTCATCTACCGGATGCTGATTCTGGTTCTGCCACGTCCACAAGATTCGATTCTTTCTTCTGGTTCGTTCAGCTTTATTCCCGGCGACCGCGAATTATACGCGCTCAACACACGCGGTCTGTACCTGGTTACGCCAGAGGCAACCGGGCAAATCGGGATATTCTTGGGCTGTTTTGCCATCGCATTTGTCGCGGCGTTTATTGTGCGCCGCCAACGGCTAAAGCATCAGGATGCAACCGGCGAACCGGCGTATGTCTTCCGGTATACTGTCGGCATCTGGGCGGCTGGCCTGATTATTGGCTGGCTGTTGACGGGGGGCTGGCCGCTACAAGGCACAGGGCCGTTCACTTTATCATACCCGGCACTGGAGGGGCGGCAGATTGCGGGCGGGTCACTATTGACGGTGGCTTTCTTCGCGCTGTTCTTAGGATTGACGTTATACACAGGTGCATTCATCGCGGAAATTGTCCGCGCTGGTATCCAGGCTGTGCCCTACGGCCAAATCGAAGCGGCGCGTTCACAGGGGTTTAGTAATGGGCAAGTGTTGCAATTGATTGTGTTGCCGCAAGCCCTACGCCTGATTGTGCCGCCTTTAGGCAATCAGTACGTTAACTTAGGCAAAAACAGCAGTTTGGGCATCATCGTGACATATGTTGACGTGTACCGTGTCGCGCAACTTGCCAACAATGAGAGCGGACAGGCTGTGCCATTCTTCGTTGGCCTGATGATAATTTACCTTTTGATTAGCTTGTTGCTCTCTGTGATGACGAACTTTATCAATCGTTCCACGCAGTTGAAGACACGGTAAGGACGGTAATCTATGGATAAAGGACTGCAACCTCCCGAAAGTTATTACGTCGCGCCAACCCAAGCACCAGAGCCACGCCGCCCACCCATTACAGAAGTCGGTATTGTGCGGTGGATGCGCGATAACTTGTTTAGCTCCGTGCCCGACATATTTGTAACCGTCATCACATTTCTGCTCGTGGCTGTCTCGCTGATTGCACTTTTCGACTGGATAATCTTCTCTGCTCAATGGGAAGTCGTGTTCCTGAACCTACGGGTATATTCACTCGGCTTGCAGTTCCCCTTACAGCAGATTTGGCGGGTTGATTTGGCAATTTTTGCGGTTGTTGCCCTCACCTTTTTGTCTGTGGCGGTGTGGGGCAAACTCAACCGTTTTGTGCAGTGGTCAACGGTTACTATTGTTGTTGCGATGTTCGTTGTGCCATTGCTTGCGCGTGGTGTGCCGGAACCATCCGTCCACCTGTGGGCGCAAAC
>DAIMZF010000094.1:0-12813 GCA_036734085.1 Aggregatilineales bacterium | reverse complement strand
TCTCATTTTGATGCGATAGCCCTGCAATCCGGCTTGATACATTGACGCTGTATAGCCCTGTCCGTTACAATGAACTGACTGTTTGTTTATTACTTGGCGTTATCACGATGAAATATCACATCTGGACTTATGGTTGTCAAATGAATACGGCGGATACCCAACGTCTGGCATCAGAGCTAGAGCGCATGGGGCATCAAGCCGCTAACGAACCCGACCAAGCGGAAATCTTGGTGGTGAATACCTGCGTTGTGCGTCAAAGCGCGGAAGACAAAGGGCTTAACCGCTTGTTCTCCCTGCGTGCATTAAAGGAACAACACCCGGATAAAGTCATCGGTGTGATGGGCTGTATGGTCGGCGTGCGTGACCCGCTTCAATTGCGGAAGAAACTCCCGTTTGTCGATGTCTTCCTGCCACCTTCAGAGCCACAACCGATGCTCGACTTTCTGGTTGATCGCATGTCCGAATCAGAACTCATTGAGTATGAAACAGCGCAACGTCAGCAACGTGACGCGATCCAGGACGGCGACCTCATCCTGCCGGAGCAAGAGACAGGCAATCTCATCAGCGCCCACGTCCCGGTGGTATATGGATGTTCCCATGCCTGTAGTTTTTGCATTATCCCATTCCGGCGGGGTATAGAACGTAGCCGGAGTGTCGGGGAAATCGTGGCGCATGTACGCAGTCTGGCGCTACAAGGTGTTAAGGAAGTTACCCTGCTGGGTCAAATTGTTGACCGCTACGGCAAAGACATCCCCGACGGACCAGACCTGGCGGATTTGCTTCGTATTATACATACTGTGGCGGAAGAAACAGGGCTATTACGCATCCGTTTTTTGACCAGTCACCCGAACTGGATGGATGACAAGTTATTAGACACTGTCGCGGAATTACCGCGTGTGATGCCACATATTGAGGTTCCGGTGCAGGCCGGGAACGACCACGTTTTAGAAACCATGAAACGTGGTTATACCAATGCACAATATCGCGCCCTTGTAGAGCGTATACGCCAACGCATCCCGAATGTTGCCATCCATACAGATATTATCGTAGGCTTTTCCGGCGAAACGCACGAACAATTTATGGATACCTACAATCTGCTGGCCGACCTCAAGCTGGACAAAGCGCACTTAGCCCGTTACAGCCCGCGTCCGAACACGGTCAGCGCCCGCCGCATGGAAGATGATGTACCAGAAGAAGAGAAGAAAACACGCCACCAAATGCTGGACGATTTGCAGGCGCAAATCCTTGCGGAAATCAACAGTCAGTACTTGGGGCAAACGCTGGAAGTGCTGGTGGAAGGCGAACATAAGGGCAAATGGCGTGGACGCACCCCACAAAATAAATTGGTGTTCTTTGAATCTAAGCAAGATTGGCAAGGGCAACTAGCCAATGTTGAGATTATATGGACTGGCCCATTTACCATGCAGGGAAGGCTCCCGCAGGAACAGCCCATGCATGACCCGTTATTGGTTGTGACGGGGTAAAATCTACCATTTGTGCAACATGCGCGTTTCTTAATGCTACTGACGCTTTTTTTAGTAGACAATCATTAGGAATGGCACGATTTGTGTGCTATACTCCCACGAAGTTGAATACGAGCCGCTTGTGCTAATTAGACTGCGTGTAGGATAACCACGGTTGGTCTCAACGCACCGATTGGAGGATCAGACATAATGGCGGAAAAGAGCGGATTTTACTACCCGAATAAATTCGCCCGCATCACAGTAAAGGCGATGGAAGAGATTATGGGACGGAATGGCCTCAACGCTATTCTGAACCTTGCCGGGCTTGGGCAACTGGTTGACAACTACCCACCCGATAACCTCGAAAAACAATTCGATTTTGCTGATTTTACAGCGTTGAACGTGGCGCTGGAAGAGATGTATGGGCCGCGTGGCGGGCGTGGATTGGCGTTACGCGCCGGGCGCGCAACCTTCGCGGATGCACTACGAGGCTTCGGCGCGCTGGCTGGCGTGGGCGACCTTGCGTTTAAAGTATTGCCGCTTAATGCCAAGCTAAAAATTGGCGTGCCTGCTATGGCGAATATTTTTAACCAGTTCTCCGACCAAATCTCCAACGTCTACGAAGAAGGTACAGACCGTATCATCTACACGTTAGAACGTTGCCCCATTTGTTGGGGACGTAAGACTGACAAGCCTGTGTGCTTCGTCGCGCAGGGACTGTTACAAGAAGGGTTACGCTGGGTTTCTGGTGGTAGCGAGTTTAAAGTCGATATGTCCGATTGCATCGCCAAAGGTGATGAAATGGGCAAATTGATTATCTACAAAGAGCCTATCGGTTAATACCCGTTCAAACCTCAACACACTAGCATAAAACAAGCACGCCACCTTCAACCTGAGCTAATGGGTTTGAGGTGGCTTTTGCGTTTTTTGGGATGGAACTTTTCTGGTTCAAATTGTGTCTATAATTGCATAGTGCTACAATGAAAAATGATTTTAATAATCCTAGTCCATAAGGAAATCACGATGCGTTATCGTGCGATTTTGATAGCTTTGTTACCGCTTCTGCTCGGAGCGTGCAGTTTAGGGGCTTCCACTGATCGTGATGATACCGAAGTCACGCCAATCGGCACAGCCACAGCCGCCGGGTCGCCACAAGTGGTCATCAACTCCCCGCGCAACGCGGATGAGTTTGTCGTGAATGACCCGCTTTTCGTGGAGACAACCATCACCGATAGCGTCGGTATCACATCCGTGCAATTGCTGGCAAACGGCCAACCCGTAAAAACTGTCGGTATCGAGAGTGTCACAAACACCTTTGCCCAACCCGTGCTGGATTACACCCCACGCACAACAGGGAATGTAACCTTAAGTGTGGTTGCGTATCGCGGCAATGTACAAAGTGACCCCGCGACGGTGCAGGTCAACATCCGTGATACCCGCGCCCAAGTAACCGCAACCTCTGTTCCGGGCGATAACCGCCCTATTATCAACCCATCAGACCCGAATTGCCGCGCACTTATCAACACAGGCTTAAACCTGCGGCAAGGGCCAAGCACAACCTTTAACGTCATTCGGGTGTTGGGTGCGGGTGAGGTTCTGCCAGCAGTGGGGCGCCTGGCGAATAATACATGGTGGCAATTGCTTGACCGCAACGGCGCGCGCGGTTGGGTTAGCGCGGAGTTCATCACCATGTACGATGGCGTGAGTACGCTGTGCCGCAATATTCCAGTAGTCGCGCCACCGGCCACTGCCACCCCACAAGCAACAGCGACTCTACCGCCCACCCAAACACCCTTACCTACACAAACGCTCGTCCCGACGGCAGTGCCGACGGCCACATCTATTCCGTTGCCCAATTTGTCTATTCCGGCGGTCTTCTGCCCACAACAAGCACTGACGATACCTGGTGGCGGCACACAGGTTGTCGGGCAATTTAACCTGAACATTACCAACACGGGCGGCCCGGTAAATCAGCAATTCAGCGTGATTGCACGGGTGGTTAACGGCCCAACAGTTGATGTAGGGACTTTTGGCAACCTCAACGCCGGGCAGATTATCAATGCAGAGGTGAGCATCCCGCTTCAGCAGACGGGCGAAATCGCTATCTTCTTCGTAGTGGATAGTGAAGATGACATCCAGGAGAGTGATGAGAGCAATAATGAACGCTCCTGCATTGTCACGGTGGTACAGGGTTAGTTATCGCCGCAAGTGATAATCAATGCTAAAATAAATAGGATGCGTGATAGACACGCATCCTATTTTGCTAAAAATGGATGGCAACCAAACACAATGGCGAACGCGGCAATTCAGCTCTTAATCCTGCATAAACAACTGAGTTTTTCCCTCAAGATTAAGCGCACGCTGGAGCAAATCGGCGGGTTCGAGGTTTCACCGTTCACCACGCTGGAAACAGCGATGGACTTTCTCAAGGAGAACCGTCAGCATGTCGCGCTGATAGATTTCACCCTACCGGGCGTCTCCGGGTTGGACATCGTGTTAAAGTTTCGCTCCGTACAACCCAAGATTATCATTATTGCATCGCCCGACGTGCCACAGGTGGCCGCCGTCGTTAAACAGATGAACTTAAGTGGTATTGTGGATTCACCCATTGGTGCGCGGGAACTTATCCCCGTTTTGCGGGATGCGCTAAAGAAAACAAAGGATAAACTACCCCAAGCGGTAGAGAACTTTATCCTCTCCGGTGATTCTGATACGATGCCCGCGCATGATGACCGCGTGATTGTGCGTACACAGCCCGTTAAAACAGAAAAGATTACCCGCAAATTCGACCCAGAAGAACACGCTAAGACAATTGAATTTGTCCTGAAAGCCGATATTGAAACCCTGCGTGATAGTGGGGAATTACCCGGCGGCATCAGCGAAAAATCCGCGCACTTATTCCAACAACTAGCGGCGGAAGAACCGCCTATGCCAACATTGGCGGAAACAGGCACTATCCACGACTTGCATACAGTGGTGGATAGAACATCAGTTGAAAAGTTAACCGAAGTACGTCCTACGCCACCGCCGTCCGCCCCTCCCCCGTCGAAAGACACGGCAGAAAAGACTTTCGCAGAAAGCGCCTTGCGGATTGTAAACGACGATAATATCTCGTTGGAGCAACTTAAAGACGCGCTTCGCATGGACTTTCCAGATACGCAGGGGCTTCAGCCGTTACCCTCATGGATGCAAAGCCTGGAGCGTTATGTTAATGAGCCGGATTTTCTGGAAGATACTGCCGCCCTACGTAATCCGTTAGATAATTATGCGCCAAATGAGATGAGTTTGCCGGAAGCGTCGATAGAACATCCGCAGGATTTATCGACGGAAGTTCTGCCGCAATCATCTGTACCGTCGCAACCACCCGCGCCAGCACCCAAACAACCGCCACCAACCACCCTGCCAGAAGAAAAACGCCCGGCAGAACTACCCGCCTATGCGTTCCAGGCGGAAGCAAACATCAACGCAGACCCTGCGGATGATGAATCCGAACAAGTACAAATTGCTAAGATGGCGCTCAACTTTACACAGGCATCGCTTGAACTTACGGCGGAAATGTCGGTATTAGCCCATGAGGGGCGTATTGTCGCGCACGCGGGCATTTTGCCGATTGAAGAAATCGAAGACATTAATGAATTAGTGGCCGAAGACTGGGAAGCACAACCGGGTGAAGCGCGTATCCGGTTTATTACATTACCCAGTAGCGGGCGCGACTACATGATCCACTCGCGGCGTACAGAAGATGGTTTCACGTTATCGCTGATTTTTGCGGGCAACATGCCCTTACGTATCATCCGCAACCAAAGCGACAAATTGCTCAATGCGTTAACCAGCATCCCGGAATTGCCCGCACCGAGTCAAAATCTGCTGGATGCTTTGCAAGAGCGCGAGTTACAAGCATTAGAAGCAGAAGCCGCCCAAGAGATTGAGGCCGCGATAGAGACAACAGCAGACATCGCTCGTGAACATGGCGAAGAACAAGTCCGTGACATCGACAAACTGCCTGACAAGCCAGCAAAAGCCATCGCTACAGTGAAAGCGGCCTATACATTCGTCTGGATGACTCACAACGCAGACGCCTCACTGGATGCTCGCGTCATCCGCTTATTGATGCGCGAGTTGGAAAGCCAACTCACTGAAGCCGGGTGGACGGTTGAAAACCTGCAAGTCTATGAAGACTATATTTACCTCATGGCAGATGTGCCCGGCGAAGCGACATCTAACGCTATTGTCGCAGACCTAAAACAACGCGCCGCATGGATTGCTCATTCCATCGATTCCACCATTGCCCCCGATAAGCTCTGGGCGGATGGCTACTGCGTTTTAGCACCGGGACGTGAGATGGACACGGACGAAATTCAGCGTTATATCAATTTCGCCCGTCTGTAGCAACCTAAACAATCTAAAGGATTTCATCACATGGCACACAAACCCATGTTTTATTTGATTGATGGTCATGCTGTCGCGTATCGACAGTTCTTCGGCCTGCCAGCCACCAGCTTTAGCACCAGCAACGGCGAACTCACCAACGCGGTCTATGGTTTTACGCGGATTTTGCTCGACATCATCCTGAAAGAACAACCACAGTATCTAGCCGTCAGTTTTGATGAAGGCTTAAGCGGGCGCGAAAACGTATATGAAGAATACAAAGGCACTCGCGCCAAGATGGACGACGAATTATACAAACAGATGTCGCGCATTTATCAGGTGGTAGAGGCACTGAACATCCCTATTTTATCGCTGGCAGGCTATGAAGCAGACGATGTCATCGGCACTGTGATTGAACAAGTGCCAGATGTGCATTTCCGCATCATCACGGGCGACAGAGACTTGTTGCAACTGCTCACCCCAGATGTGACCGTTGCGCTACCGTCCCGGCAAGGGCCAGATACAATTTACGATGAGGCACAATTCAGAGAGAAGTACGCGCTTCGCCCTGACCAATTGGTAGACCTTAAAGCATTAATGGGCGATACATCCGACAATATTCCCGGCGTTAAAGGAATCGGAGAAAAAGGCGCGACAACACTTCTACAACAATACGACACGCTCGACAATGTGTACGCCAACATTGAAACAATCACTGGCGCAACACGCAAAAAGCTGGAAGAAGGACGAGAACTCGCCTACATCAGCCAAATGCTAGCGCGGATTCAACGTGATGTTCCCATCCAGATTGTGCTAGAGAACTGCGTCGCCCACGACTTCGACCACGAAAGCGCCATTGAACTCTTCCGGGAGTTAGAGTTCCGGTCATTCATCAATCGGCTGGTTGTGGACGAAACGCCCCAGCAGATGACGTTATTCGGCGAAGAACAACCCGCAACGAAGCAGGTAGAGACCGTCTTTGAGACAATAATCGTCAACAGCGACGCATTGTTGGCGGATTTAGTCCATACATTGAACACAGCAAGCGCCATTGTGTGGGACGTGGAAACGACAGGACTCGACCAGATGCAGGCTGAACTCGTCGGCGTGGCGCTGGCAGTGGATGGTGATAAGGGATATTACGTCCCTGTAGGCCATGATAACGGGGCACAACTCCCCTTAAAAACTGTGATTGATGCACTCCGCCCGGCGTTGACGAACCCCAAAATCCCTAAGTATGCCCATAATGCCGCCTACGATATGGTCATCATGGCGCGTTACGGCATTGAGGTAACGCCCGTCGCATTCGATACCATGATTGCGGAATGGCTCCTAAGGCCGACAAGTAAATTCTTAGGCTTAAAGAACTTCGCGAGTCATTATCTGGGTGTTCACATGACGCCCATCGACGACCTCATCGGCAAGGGCAAAAAACAGAAGATGATGAGTGCGGTGGCCATTGAACAAGCCGCGCCTTATGCCGTCGCAGACGCAGCAGTGACCTTCCGTGCAGTGGAACGCCTGCAACCAGAATTACAAAGCAGAGACCTGACTGATTTATATAACACACTGGAATTACCCCTTGTACCCGTTATCACTCAGATGGAACAAGCGGGTGTCACGTTAGAGGTCAACTATCTGCGAGAGATGAGCCAACGCCTGACCAAGCAGATTAAAACCCTGGAGTCGGAAATCTATGCTTTAAGTGGCGGGTATGGCGCGTTCAACATCAATAGCCCCAAACAATTGAATGATGTCTTATTCGGTAAGCTGGGACTGCCCGTAGAACGCCTGAAGAAGACCACACACGGCTATTCTACAGATGCCGCCACGTTAGAAGGTCTGCGGGGCACGCACGAAATTATCAGTAGCATCCTGGAATACCGCGAACTCACCAAGTTGCAGGGAACTTATGTTGATGCCCTGCCAGAACTGGTAAATCCGCAGACGGGGCGCATCCACACCAGCTATAACCAGACCGGGACATCCACCGGGCGCTTAAGTAGTAATAACCCCAATCTGCAAAACATCCCCATCCGCACAGAGGTTGGGCGTGAAGTGCGTCGGGCATTTGTGGCGGATAAAGGCAATATGCTCTTAGGGGTCGATTACAGCCAGATTGAATTGCGCGTATTAGCCCACATCAGCCAGGATGCAACCTTGCTCTCCGCCTTCGCGCAAGGCCAGGATATTCATAAAGCAACGGCGGCGGCAGTCAACCGAATTACACTAGAGGAAGTCACTTACGAGCAACGGAGCTTCGCCAAGCGCGTGAACTTCGGCCTGATTTACGGCATGGGGCCACATCGCCTGGCACGAGACAGCGATTTGAGCTTTGAAGAAGCCAGGAATTTTATCGAACTATACTTTGAGCGTCTGCCGGGTGTGCGTGATTATATCGAAAACACCAAGCGCCAAGCCCAAGAAGCCTATGAAGTCAGCACTTTGTTTGGACGCAAACGTGACTTCCCGGTTTTGAAGAATAAAAGCGCCAACCGTAACATCGTGGAAGGCGAACTGCGCGCCGCTATTAACATGCCCATTCAAGGTACGGCGGCGGATATTATGAAGCGAGCCATGATTGACTTGTATGATGCCCTCCACCAAAGCTCATTAAGCGCCAAAATGATTTTGCAGGTGCATGACGAATTAGTGCTGGAAGTGCCAGAACACGAGCTTGAAACCACAAAAGATTTAGTTGTTCAAATTATGGAAAGCGCGTACAGCCTAGACGCACCATTGAAGGCTAACGCCCAAGCCGGGAAAAACTGGCGAGATATGACCGAGCTATAAGTGTTGTTCGTTGCGTGGTGATTTGCGTTACAATATGATAGAGTTTAGCAAAACAACATAAAGTGAGAGTCGATGAAACATTTCTTAGAGCTTAACCATTGGTCGGCTGAAGAATTATGGGAATTGATAGAACTGGCTGTTCGCCTTAAGCAAGAATGGAAAAGCGGCGGCAACCGCCCGATATTGGCTGGTAAAACGCTGGCGATGGTGTTTCAAAAGCCTTCATTGCGGACTCGCGTTTCGTTCGAGGTTGGCATGTTACATCTTGGCGGCCATGCGCTGATGCTCAGCCCACAGGAAATCGGCTTAGGCAAGCGAGAGAGCATCGCAGATGTATCACGGGTACTTTCCGGTTATGTGCAGGGCATCATGGCGCGCGTTTTTGACCATGACCACGTTTTAGGGTTGGCGGAATATGCCTCTGTCCCCGTGATTAACGGCCTGAGTGATGACCGTCACCCATGCCAGGCGATGGCGGATGTGCTGACGATTTATGAGCATTTTGGCACGCTAAAAGGCTTAAAGTTCGCCTTTGTCGGTGACGGGAATAACGTCGCGGCATCGTCACTGATGGCTTGCGCGCAATTCGGCATGGATTACGCCGTTGCCACACCAGAAGGCTACGAGTTACCCGCGTCCCAGCTTGAAGCCGCACACCCACTCATCACACAGAGCGGAATAAATGTGCATCAAGCAACAGACCCGCGTGAAGCCGTCGCCGATGCGGATGTCATCTATACAGACACATGGGTGAGCATGGGGCAAGAAGGCCAAACCGGAGAACGTGAAAACGTGTTTGACGGGTATCAAATCAACACGGATTTACTGAAGTTAGCCAAACCAACGGCGGTGGTGATGCACTGCTTACCTGCACATCGTGGGCAGGAAATAACGGATGAAGTCGCTGATGGGCCGCAATCTCTCATCTTCCCACAGGCAGAAAACCGCCTGCACGCACAAAAAGCTATTCTCGCCCATTTGATGGGTCATTAAATATCAACTGACTGACGGTTAAACGTTTTTGGGATTAGATAATGGCAGGCAACCGCGAACTCTATGAAGCGAGCATGAACGAAGGGCACGACGCCGCGTGGGAACACGACTGGGGAACTGCTGTGCGGAGTTACACCATTGCTGTACAGGAAGCCCCTGAAGACGGGGAGTCGCACCTGTATTTGGGCTTATCCTTGCTGAACAGTGGCCGTTTGGAAGACTCTCTACGGGTCTATAAACGCGCCCATCAACTGCTACCGGATGACCCTACCCCGCTTGAAAAAAGCGCGGATGTCCTGGAACGTCTGGGCAGGCTGAAAGATGCCGCACAGCAATATATCAGCGTAGCGGATATTTATCTTAGTCTGCGCGACCTTGATAAAGCCATCGGCAACTGGGAACGTGCAACACAGTTAACGCCCGGCTTGATGATGATCCATGCTCGTTTAGCGCAAGCCTACGAGCGCGTAGGGGATAAAAAGCGCGCCCTGCGTGAATATCTGACGCTGGCATTTAACTTCCAGCGTGCCGGAGAAACCGACAAAGCAATCAAGGCAGTCGAGCGTGCACTCCGCATTGACCGGCGTAATCCACAGGCACTCAATACCTTGCGTGCCCTGCGTTCTGGCGGTTCGGTCATCGTTCCAGAATTTGAGGAAGACACGCCCGATAAAACACCAGAAAACGCGGCCACTGTGGAAGCAAAAACGGGCCGCCAGGATGAAGAAGACGCCACCCACGAGCTAGGCCCTATCGGTGAAGCGATGCTTGATGCGCTCCGTATGTTGGCGGATTACATCGCCTCTAGCGGGCGGTTGGATATGGCGACAGCAAGCGTTATGCAAGGCATGGAGCTACAGCGCAAAGGCAGTTATGCGCCGGCAATCAAAGCGTATAAGCAAGCACTCAGCGAGATTGACCACGCGGCACTCCGCCTCAGTTTAGGCGCGATGCTGTGCCTGGAACAACAAGGCGGCGAAGCCATTGAATATCTATCCCGTGCAACAGATAACCAGAAGTTAGCGGCAGGCGCTTTACACGGCTTGGGTCTGTCTCATGTCACCATTGATAAACAAAAACAAGCCACACGTTACCTGCTTCAAAGCCTGCAAGCCGTAGATACCAGCCTTGTGATGAGTGATAACGAACGCGCCGAGCTTGGTTCGTTGTACAATCGCCTGTTGGGGGCGCTGGATGGTGCAGGCGATGATATGCTTATATCTATCAATCAACGCTTTGCGGACTTATTGCGTGGTAAAGACTGGAAAAGCCGCATACCGATGACACGCAAGCTGGTTGCGGAAATTCTGGATACACAGGGCGATCAAGGCGTGCGCGACTTCTTCAGTACAGGCGGTAGCGATAAACTCGCCGCGATTGTATCCCAGATTGACAATTACATCAGCAAAAATCTGCTCACTTTGGCAATGGATGAAGCCCACGACGCCATGTTTGTTTCGCCCTATTACTTGCCAATTCACGTCCGCATGGCGGAAATTATGATGCGCGAAGGGCGTCCGCGTCAGGCGATTAACAAGTATGTGGTCGTCGCGCATTCTTATATGGCGCGGGAAGAATTTGACCGTGCCGCCTCTATTCTTTCCGAAGTATTGGAGCAAGCGCCGCTTGATGTTGAAGTGCGGTTAAGCCTGATTGGTTTGTTGGAAAGCCAGGAACGGATGGATGATGTGCTGGTGCAGTACATTGATCTAGGCCGTACTTATAGCCAGTTGGGTGACTTTGACTCTTCGCGTGAGACATTACAAACGGCGGAGCGCATCGCAAGGCGCATTGATGCACCCGCACTACGCCTTGCCGCCATCAAGCACCAACAGGCCGACATGGAACAGATGCGGATGGATACCCGACGCGCATTACGCATCTATGAAGAAATCCTGGACATTGATGCCACCGACGAACGCGCTTACCGTATGTTGGTTGAACTTAACTTTAATCAGGGCAATGGTGTTGATGCGACCAAATACCTAGACCGCTTACTGGGGCTTTATGCCAAACAACGGGCGGTGGCGAAAATTGTCAAACAACTGGAGCAACTTACGAAGCTCTACCCCACTGATGCCGGCTTACGCTCCCGGTTGGCCGCCATCTACCAGCAAATGCAACGCAAAGCAGATGCCATCACACAGCTAGACGCATTAGGGGAAATTCAGTTACAGGCCGGGTTAGTAGATGATGCCCGCAATACGATTAAGCGTATCATCACTTTAAACCCGGATAACATCATAGACTATAAGCGCCTGTTAGCGCATCTAAGCAAACAAGGTTAATTTAATTTTATAAGGGCATGTGGTGGAATTCATCTGGGCAATTGAGAACCTAACGTCATCCGACATCATCGACATTTTTATCGTCGCGTTGATGTTTTATGGGTTGACGTTTTTGTTTCGTGGCACACAAGCCATGATCTTAGTGCGCGGCACGTTGGTTCTCTTGATTGGCCTGGTCGTAATTTCCAGCATATTTCAGTTTCGTGCTTTAGGGTGGGTGTTAGGTAACATCCTCACCGTCCTGGCGGTCGCTATCCCCATTATCTTCCAGCCAGAGTTACGGCGCGGCCTGGAGCGTTTGGGGCGCGGCAGTATGCTATTCAATCGCCAAGCGCCGGATAATGTGCGCCAGCAAATTATCGAAGAAATATGCCAGGCGGCGGATAAGCTCTCCGAACGGCGGCACGGGGCATTGATTGTGTTACAGCGTAACAGTCCACTACAGGATTTCATCCGTACCGGTATTCCGCTCAACAGTGATGTAAATGCACAATTACTGCTGACGCTGTTCTGGCCGAAGACCGAACTACATGACGGTGCAGTGATTATTGATGACGACGGGCGCATTGCCTCTGCCGCATCTGTTTTACCCCTCACAGCAAATCGCAACCTGCCTAACCGCAAGATGGGCACACGCCACCGCGCCGCGCTTGGCATTAGTGAGGTGAGTGATGCGTTGTGCGTAGTTGTTTCCGAAGAAACAGGTAAAATCGCTATCACCAACGGTGGGCGGATGGTTGCCCGGTTAGACTCTGACCGACTGCGGACAATCCTCACCGCATTCTATGCGCCACGACGTAACGAAACCAGTTCGATTTGGGCGCGGTTGAGTGAAAAACTAAGCGAAACCCTTAAAGAATTACAAGAACGGCCAAGACAAACGTGACCACCCCCAGACCAGTACAATC
>DAIMZF010000093.1:0-12850 GCA_036734085.1 Aggregatilineales bacterium | reverse complement strand
ATACCGGGGCCACCCCCTTTTGCAGGGACACCAGGCCCACCGCCTCATGCGGGTGGGCCAAGTAATCCTTAAAATTTGTTTGCAGTCGTCTATCCTGACGGATACAATCGACATGAACAACAATTTCTTTAATGTGCAAGGCCTTTGAGGAGGGGTATTTCATGGCAGAATATCACGATGACAGGCAAGAGTCCCCTAAAGACAAGGCCATTGTTCAATATGAGCCTAAAGAAGATCAAAGCTTTACGACCAAAAATGTCCCTGAGATCGAAAGCCTGGCGGGTATAGAATTTAAGGGCGAAGACACCCTTCTGATTTTATTGCCCGGACAAACTGCCCCACTGATGTTTACGGATAAAAAGACCATCACATTGGGGCGCTATGACCATGCAACAGGCATTTCTCCTACAGTGGATTTAACGCCGTACTTCGGCGTGTCGATGGGCGTTTCCCGTCGTCATGCGGAAATCTTCCTGCAGGATGGGCATTATTTTATAAAGGATTTAGCCAGCGCCAATGGCACATGGCTGAACAACCAGCGCATCTCCCAACCACAGATGATTAAAAGTGGCGATCAACTGCGCATGGGCGAACTTTTAGCAGTGCTTTTCCTGTCGGAGAAGGACGCAGAAGATAGCTCGGAGCATGTTCATCTGACCGGGCGGCATCGTCTTTTTGTGCAGTACCTTGCAACGACCAAAGATATGTCACTCAATAGCTTCTCGATTGATTTTCTGCGGCATCCCCTCAGTGATTATTTAGAGGTACTCAGCGACATCCAGACTAAAATATTTGCCGCAAACAAGCAACCGAACCATCCCCTCAAACTGAATAGCCTAAAAGTTGTTGACAAGTTAAACACGATTGAGATTCAGTTGGATATACACTATCCACTATTGCTCTTTTTGCGCGATGAGGCACAAAGGCTGGTCACGGAACATCAACAGAACAATGACGATACCTTGTCCCCGATGTTGTTCCATAGCATTGCCAAAAAGATGCTGGAAAAAGTGACAACCGTCACAACAGAGCATGAAGATTATGTTCGCTATCTGGATCGTCTGCAGAAAGACCTGCAAAAACTGTTTTTATTCCATCTGAAAATTATCAATGTTGATCATTAGCCCAAACCGACTGCGTAATTTAAACGAATACTCTATGATTGAATTACGGCGATGACAGATGTCCTTCACGGGAAGATTATCCGTGGGTATGAGATATTAGAGGTTATTGGCTCTGGCGGGTTTGGTGTTGTCTATAAAGCGCATCAGCCAGTGATTGACCGTGATGTGGCTATAAAGATTATCCACGCCAAATATGCCAATCAGCTAGAATTCACGCGCCGCTTTGAGTTAGAAGCGCGTTTAATCGCCCGGCTGGAAAATCAATACATCGTCCCCGTCTACGATTTTTGGCGTGACCCTAGCGGGGCGTACCTGGTCATGCGCTGGTTACGTGGCGGCAATTTACGTAAATTGCTCCATAGTCACAATCGGCTCCCCATCAACTTTGTTTTAAAAGTATTGTTCCAGCTTGTTACGGCGCTGGATGTTGCACATCAGAATGGCGTTGTTCATCGAGACATCAAGCCGGAAAATATCATGTTTGATGAACAGCAGAATATGTATCTAACCGACTTTGGCATTGCTGTTGACATCATCCACATGCCGGAGGAAGTCACCCTCAAAGCGTTGTCTTTGGGGTCGCCAATTTATATGGCTCCGGAGCAATTGGCACGTCAGGAGACATCCCCGCAGGCAGATGTTTATAGCGTCGGGATTCTGCTGTACGAGATGCTGACGGGCGAAACACCGTTTTCCGGCAGTACGACGGAAGTCATCCGCAGGAAGCACACGGCGGAACCCATCCCTTCTTTACAAACAACCCGCAAAGACCTACCCCCCATGCTGGATGCTGTGCTGTGGAAGGCGACGGCACACGCGCCGCTTGCCCGTTATGCCACAGTGACGGAATTATTCACTGATTTTTCCAGAGCATTAAAAGCACAGGTCGATTTTTCTGTGTTTCAGTCATCACCTTTGCCACAACAAAGACCGCAAACGCCGCCGTCTTCGGATAACAAGACCCTCTCTTTAGGTCAGGGCACGCGCATCCTGGATCACAAACCGGTGGAAGACTGGCGGCCAGATGATGGTGGATTTGAAACACGCCCATTTGAGACCGTTATCCGCAATCCGTTTAAAGGTCTGCGCCCATTTGATGAGCTTGACGCGCAGGATTTCTTCGGCAGGGCGGAGGCGATTAACCGTCTGTGTAATTTCTTCGTGGAAAAAGACAATCGGTTTTTAGCGGTTGTGGGGCCAAGCGGGAGCGGTAAATCCAGCCTTGTTCGCGCCGGGTTTCTATCAATCGTGCGCCAGCAATCCTTACCGAACAGCGATCACTGGTTGATTGGCAGTATGACGCCCGGTAGCGATCCGTTCCAGTCGCTTGTCGAGGCGTTGATGCAGGTTTCCTTCCAGACCGACAAGCCGCAGAAGATTGACCTGCGTCAATCTCCGCAAGAGCTTCACAGGCAACTAACCACTATCCTGCCGGATGACATCGATTTGTTCATGTTGATTGACCAGTTCGAAGAAGTCTTCACCATTGGCGGGCCGGAAGAAGACGCACAACTGTTCCTGTCCATGTTGCATCACAGCCTGACGCACCCCCAAAGCCGTCTGCGTTTAATCCTCACCCTGCGTGCGGATTATTACGATAGACCCCTGCAAAATCAACAATTTGGGGAACTCATCCGCGAACATACAGAGGTTGTGTTGCCTCTTTCCGATTTAGCCTTTGAGGAAATTATTGTCGAGCCGGGCTTACTCGTCGGCTTGACGGTCGAGCCGGAGCTAAAGGCCGCTATCCTGCACGATTTATCCGGTCAACAGGGCGCATTGCCTTTACTGCAACATACGCTGAGTGAGCTATACGAGAATCGCAAAGGGAGTAAGACCCTCCTGCTGGAAGTCTATAATGCGCTTGGCGGCATCTCCGGCGCGTTGTCTCGCCGTGCGGAAGACATCTACGCTGGGCTGACGCCTGATGAGCAAAACACCGCTAAACAGCTATTCCTGCGTTGTGTGACCATTGAAAGTGACGGCGAACCCACGCGCAAGCGTGTTCTGATGACGGAACTCCTGTTAGATTTGCCGTCGGAGCAACGCCAGACACTTGCCGAAGTTCTGGAACGCTTTGCGCGGCATCGCTTGCTCACCCTTGACCGCGACCCTGTAACACGTTCCCCAACCATTGACATCGCGCACGAGGCGCTGATTTCCGCCTGGTCACGGTTGCATGGCTGGATTAACGATAACCGCGACAATCTGCGCCGATACTACCAGCTTCAGATGCTCACGCTGTCCTGGCTGGAAGCGGATAAAGACGACAGCTTTTTAGCGGCGGGCGCACGCCTGGCGGAATTCGAGCAATTGCTGGAAACACCCCTGATTGCGTTAAACGAAGCCGAGCGCACTTTTATTACCTCCGGCCTGGCATTAAAGCGACGTGGTGAACGCCGATTACGCCTGGCGGTTGTGATGTTGGCCGTCTTCTCCGTGTTTGCTGTTTCCTTAGCCGCTTTTGCGCTCAACCAACAGCAACGCGCCTTAACAGCACAGACAGAAGCCGTGACCGAGCGTGACCGCGCAAATGAGGTGGCACAGGTGGCACGGTCACGGGAATTAGCCGCCAATACGCTTTCTGTGCTCAACCGGCCTGATGTCGCCTTGCTACTGGCTTATTATGCCTCCACAACGTCGGACACATTCGAGGCACGCAACAGCCTGTTAACCGCCCTGCAAACCCTGCCCAACCTGCAAGCCTATGCTCACGGTCATCAGGGCGGAGTGCGTTCCGTCGCCTACAGCCAGGATGGGACATGGGCGGCATCCGCCGGAGAAGACCTGACCATCCATGTATGGGACACCGCCAACTGGCGACCGCGTACAATCATCAATACCCAACACAGCGCGACGATTAATGCCTTAGCCATCAACGGCAACACGATATTTTCCGCCAGTGCGGATGGCACAATCGCGCAATGGGATGCGGAAAACGGTCAGGCTGTGCGGGCTGTGTTCGCCGAGCATGACGACATCGTGTGGGCGATTGTGCTTCATCCCGATGGTCTGACGGCGGTATCCGGCTCTGTGGATGGCACGCTCATCTTTTGGGATACGGCGACGGGGGAAGTTATCCACAACATCCCTGATGCACACAGCGATGCGATTTATGCGTTGGCTTTTTCGCCCAACGGGGCGCTGATTGCCTCTGCAGGTGGCGATAACGCGGTGCGATTGTGGGATGCTGAAAGTGGTGCGCTATTAGCGGAAAACGCCGATGTGCATACAAACTGGGTTTCCGCGCTGGATTTTTCACCGTCTGGGCGGCAATTAGCCTCCAGTGGTGCGGATTCTCAACTAGTGCTATGGGAAGTCGCAGGCTTTAACCCTCAGCGTGTGGTTGCATTGGATGACGGCATCTGGATTCGCGGTCTGGCGTATGGCACAAGTGGCGAAGTGTTGGCGTTGGCTGGCCTTGATGGTAGCTTACGCTTGTGGGATGTCATCAATAACCAGTTGGTCGGGCAGTCATTTCTTGCCCATCAAAATAGTGTGTGGAACGTTGCCGCTTCGCCCCGCACCGATAACTTCATCACGGCGGGCGCGGATGGCGTCATGATTGCGTGGAATTTTACGCCGCCGTATCGCCCCACCAACCGCGCCTTCATCACCGGGAACGAAGCCTTCGCAATGGCATTACACCCCACACAAAATCGTCTGGCTGTGGCTTTAAGCAGTGGGCAAATCCAATTATGGGATTTAGACGCCGGGACGATTGCAACCCGCCTGACGAACCAGCAAAGCGCGCTGGTTGCTATGGCTTTTTCGCCTTCCGGCGATTACATCAGCGCGCTGGATATTGATAATCGGCTGATGCTATGGGAGGTTGCTAGTGGCGAAATAGCCTTGCAGACCACCCTGCAAGAACCTCTCATCGCACCGCATTTAGCGTTCGGCAGGGATGATTCAACGCTGTTTTTAGCGGGCGATGGGGTTTTACTACGAATCGACATCACGGATGAAGCCCTGTCAATTACCCGGCTCCCGCTTGCGGTGGAAAGCCTATCCACATTTCAACTCAATGCAGATCGAACTCTGCTGGCGGTGGGGGGCAACACGGGCGAAATTATCCTGCTCCGTCTGGAGGATTTAACGTTGCCACCCCTTCGCCTGACCGGGCATGAAGGCGCGGTGATGGCTTTGGCCTTTATGGAACAAAGCGGCTTATTAGTCTCTGCCAGCCGGGATAATACGCTCATCATCTGGGATTATGTTCAAGAACGGCCTTTGTTCGAGCCATTACGCGCCCATACGGATTGGGTGATGGATGTCGCCATCGCGCCCGACGAGCATCTGATGGCCTCTGCTGGCCGCGACCAGACCATCATTTTATGGGATTTAACCACCGCCCGCCCGCTTGGGTATCCCTTACAGGGGCATCGTAACTGGGTACAGGCTCTCTTATTTCATCCAGATGGCAACAGGCTGTATTCTGCCGGTTTGGATGGTGTGATTTTTGAATGGGGGGTCAGTTTGGCGGATTGGCAGACGCTCGCTTGTCAAATCAGCAATCGGGAATTGCGTGCGGATGAATGGCCGCGTTACTTTGATGAGCAACCGCCCCTATGCGCCAGTCGCAATCCATAAGGAAGTATTGCACTTATCAACTTATCGCTGTTGTTTAGAGTAACTGTGTGGTGGGAGAGGGCAAAGACATTCTGTCGGGTTCATCTGTTTGCTGTACCCTCCCCATTTGCGGTAGCAATCTACTGTCTTAACCTGCGTTCGCGTCCGTAGATCAACGTTAGGACGATCAACGTCAAGCCAAGTACAATCCATTGGATGGACTGTGTATAGCCTAACGCTTGTAACAGGCTATTGATAAGCTGTAACACGAGCGCACCCGACATCGTGCCCCAATAACTACCACGTCCACCGGCAAGCACCGTGCCGCCAATAACAACCGCCGCGATAGATGGGAATAACAGATTTTCGCCCAAATTGAGGAATACGGTTTGTGTATTGCCCAAAAACACCACACCGCCAAATGCGGCCAAGAGTCCGCTGAGTGTGTATGTTGCGATAATCACCCAGACCACACGCACGCCGGAAAGCCGCGCTGTCGTCCGGTTTACGCCCACCGCGAATAACTGCTTGCCGTAGGTGGTACGCTCCAACAACAACCACATCAACACACCGACAATTAACCAGAGGAAAATCACGCCGGGCAGATTGCCAATCAACGGCGTTGTAATGGCTTCCCGCAGAAGCGGCGGCGCGCCGCCCTCTAACTGGCCTCTTGTCACAGCGCGGATTGTACCCGCGACAACCCCCGCCATGCCGAGCGTCATCACTAAGGGCGGCACACCAAGCATCGTAACCCCGATACCGTTGATCAACCCCACCAACGCGCCCGCACCCAGCGTCACCACGAGGCCCGTCAGAAACATATCATTGTCTCCACCGGAAACACGGAACATCAAAATCGCGCCGAGCGTGACCACCGCCCCCGCAGAAAGATCAATACCTTCTCCGCCGGAGATGATGACCAGTGTCTGGCCTGCCGCGATGATGCCCAAAATTGACGCCAACCGCACAATATTAATGGCCTGTGCGCTGTTCATGAAGCCGGGACGCAAGACCCCACCCAGCAAAAACAGCAGAATCGCCAAAATCAGCGCCAGCACAGGCGGCGGAATCTGGCTGACCACGTTTTTTACTGCTTCATAAGCAGACCGAATCGGTGACAGAGGTGCATCTGTGTTCATGCTGTCGTCGCTCATACTGTCACCTTTCTTTCTCTGATTGAAGTCATCAACGATGCAAATAAGCGCCGTACCAGACGGATAAAGCCCGGCCCGGCCAATGCCGCGATGATGATAAGCGAGTCCACCAAATCCTGATACCACGATGGCACATTGCCAAACGAGATAATATTGCGAATGAACGTTAATAGCGCCACACCCATCAATGCGCCGACAACGCCCCCTTTGCCACCACTCAAGCGTGTACCGCCTAACACAACGGCGGTGATCGTGGTCAGGGTTAACGACCCGCCATCACGCAAAGCCAGGCTTGCATTCGCAGACCCGGTGAGCATCGTCCGTGCGATGGCGGCCAGCCCAGCAAAAAGCCCCGCCCACACATACGTGCTAAATCGAATCATCGAGACAGGCACGCCCGTTGTATAGGCCGCCTGTGCATTGCCACCTGTCGCGTATAGATACTGACTGTAGCGCGTTGATCGCAACAGCGCCCAGAACAGCAAAATCAGGATGACCATATAAGCCGCGAAAGGCCAGTTTAAAAAGAGAAATTCCTGCGGGGATTGATAAAAACGCGACAAATCGCGCGGAATATCACCCCCTGGACGCGGCAAAACCTCTAGCGCGATGCCCGCAAACACAAACCCCGTCGCATAGGTTGTCACAATCGGCTGTAACCGCAGATACGCCACACAAAAGCCATTAAACGCGCCTGCCGCCATGCCGACCAAACACGCCATCAGCATCGCCTGGATAACCTGTCCTGTCGTAGAATCGCCCGTTATCCAGTTGACCAACATCGCATTAATCATCAACATCATCGTGCCGATGGAAAGGTCAATGCCGCCGCCCAATATAACGATCGTCTGCCCGACGACTAGAATCATCGTTGGCAACATAACACGCATATTGCGGTTAAGCACCGTTAACGACAGCAGGTTATCCTGTAAATAGCGGTTAACCAGAATAGACACAATCAGTAAGATAAATGTGAATAGATAGGGGTTCTGCCGTAGGAAACGCTGGAAATTCGACATTGTCATGATGTGGTTTCCTCTTTAATAGCGTGTACGGGTGCGCCCATGCTCGCATCTACCAATTGTGAGCGCGTCAGGCTATCGCCGGTTAAATCCGCCGTGATAATGCCGTCATGCAACACCAGCACACGGTTACACAGCCCCAAAAGCTCATCATCATCACTGCTGTAAAACAGAATAGATGTGCCTTCATCGCTTAACCGTGCCAACAGCGTATAAAATTCTGCCTTAGCGCCAACATCTACGCCTTTTGTCGGGTCATTCAGCAACAACACATCAGGATTCCGTGCTAGCCATTTGCCGATAACAACTTTTTGCGCGTTGCCGCCACTAAGACTGCTCACTGGCGCATTCAGCCCGGCCATCACCATCTGTAAATCCTGCGCGGTCTTGTTGGCGTCTTTGCGGGCGCGTTTCATCTGTAGCAGAGGGCCATATTTTGCCCACGACGGCAATTGCAAGTTTTCCAGAATAGACCGCGACAGCAACAAACCTTCAGACCCGCGATCTCCCGGCACAAACGCGACTTTTTTGTGCATCGCCTGTTTGGGATGCCCAAAGTTAACCCGCTCGCCAGAAAGCATCGTCTGCCCGGTATGCGGGATTGCGCCAAACAGCGTGAGCAACAATTCGGATTGTCCCTGTCCTTGCAACCCACCAATGCCCAGCAATTCGCCTTCGCGCACCGTAAAATTGATGTTCCGCAGACGGTTTGTACTCAGGTTTTTGACCTCTAACCGGGTGGGGGTCTGTGGACGTTCCGCTTTTTGATCGACAACGGCTTCTGCAGAAGCGCCCTTAATCATCAACTCGACAAGCTCTGCCCGATTTGTTTCTGCGATGGCGACATCGCCCACAGTACGCCCACCGCGCAACACCATAGCGCGGTCGCCCACCTGGAAGATTTCATCCATGCGGTGAGACACAAACACAATCGCCATACCGTCCGCTTTCCACCTATCAATCAATTCAAACAGGCGCTTAACCTGACGACTGTCCAAGCTAGCGGTTGCTTCATCGAGGATCATCAAGCGTGGGTTTTGGCTGAGCGCCTTTAAAATCTCTACAATCTGGCGTTCATCCGGTGGTAAATCTTTTACGATCTCGTCGGGCTTCAATCGCTGGAACGTCCCTGCAAACAAGTCCAGAAATTCCGCCGTCTTCTTGTTCATCTGCCGCCGCTTGACGATGGAGTAAGCAAACAATGGCTCGTGCATTAGCCAGATGTTTTCACTCACGGTCAAATCCTGGATGAGGCTTAACTCCTGATAGACCGCGCTGATGCCCAGACGCCGCGCCGCTTGAGGCGTGTTAAACCGCACCGGCTTTCCGTCAACCGATAACTTCCCATCATCAGGCGAGACAACGCCCGTGATGATTTTGCTCAATGTGCTTTTACCGCTACCATTTGCACCCAAAAGCGCCACGACCTGGCCGGATTCAACGCTCAAGTTTCCATCAGCAAGGGCAACGACGCCACCATAGCGTTTAACAACGTGGCGTGCGGAAAGAGAAACATCCATGCTTCTTTAATCCGTTCTAAAAATCTGCGTTAACATTTTATATGTAAGTAACAAAGGGCAAGGTATTCAAACCCTTGCCCTTGCATAAAACAATCAGATAGTCGCCCGACTAGCGCATAAACGCGAACGCTTGCGTTTGTGTGATGAAGCCGTCGAGCGTGTAGCTACCCGGTAAATCGGCAACTTCGGCGTAGTATGCGTCGAAGTTTTCCGCCGTCACAGCATACGGAATCGGCACATACAGTGTGTTTCCGAACGGGCCTTCCAGTTGATCTTCGTCAACTTCGCCGCCCAGCAGGATTTCCACCGCAACGCGGATTCCATCCGCGCCGACGCCCGGCGGGTTCACGACACCAATGGAACGGAAGTCGGGGCGGGTTTCCAGCACTTCTGACCAGCCTTGAATGTAGCTTGCGCGGGCTTCGCCCACCATTACCGGCCACTGGTCAGGGTTGGCCGTGCGGACAGCCGTCAAGACGCCTGTCGCCATGCCGTCCTGTGTCCACACACCGTCAATGTTCGGGAGCGATGCGAGGAAGTCGGACATCACCTGCTGGCCTGTCGCTTGATCCCACATGCCGCTTTCGCGTCCAACAACGTTAATGCCGGGATATTCCGCCAGCACTTCTTCCACGCCAGCCATCCGCGCTTCGTTGGCAGGATGCCCCACAAAGCCTTCAATCAGCACAATATCGCCTTCGCCGCCCAGTTCTTCCGCCAGCCAACGAATGCTGATACGTGCCCATTCCGTCTGGTCAATCACGACATTGTAGACGCCTTCCGCCGCGATTTCCTGATCGACCGCAATCACGACGATGCCTTCTTCCGTCGCTTCTTCCAGCGCCAGATTCAGCGCGGATTGGTCGCCCGGATTAATGAGTATCGCATCGACACCGCGATTGATGAGGTTCTGGATTTGCTGAATTTGCCCTTGTGCATCGGTGTCTGTACTCTCGATGACAAGCTCAATATCGACGCCCATTGTCGCCAATTCCGCGACAACATCTTCGATATTCTGTATCATCTGCGTGCGCCACTCACTGCCGACGAAGCTATTCGACACGCCGATTGTGAATGTTTCGTCATCCATCATGGCGAGTTCATCCATGCGGGCATCTGCTTCATCATCGACTAACGCGCTACCGTCTACCATAAACGCGCCTGCTTCGGCCTGTGTGATGAAGCCGTCGAGCGTGTAGCTACCCGGTAAATCGGCAACTTCGGCGTAGTATGCGTCGAAGTTTTCCGCCGTCACAGCATACGGAATCGGCACATACAGTGTGTTTCCGAACGGGCCTTCCAGTTGATCTTCGTCAACTTCGCCGCCCAGCAGGATTTCCACCGCAACGCGGATTCCATCCGCGCCGACGCCCGGCGGGTTCACGACACCAATGGAACGGAAGTCGGGGCGGGTTTCCAGCACTTCTGACCAGCCTTGAATGTAGCTTGCGCGGGCTTCGCCCACCATTACCGGCCACTGGTCAGGGTTGGCCGTGCGGACAGCCGTCAAGACGCCTGTCGCCATGCCGTCCTGTGTCCACACACCGTCAATGTTCGGGAGCGATGCGAGGAAGTCGGACATCACCTGCTGGCCTGTCGCTTGATCCCACATGCCGCTTTCGCGTCCAACAACGTTAATGCCGGGATATTCCGCCAGCACTTCTTCCACGCCAGCCATCCGCGCTTCGTTGGCAGGATGCCCCACAAAGCCTTCAATCAGCACAATATCGCCTTCGCCGCCCAGTTCTTCCGCCAGCCAACGAATGCTGATACGTGCCCATTCCGTCTGGTCAATCACGACATTGTAGACGCCTTCCGCCGCGATTTCCTGATCGACCGCAATCACGACGATGCCTTCTTCCGTCGCTTCTTCCAGCGCCAGATTCAGCGCGGATTGGTCGCCCGGATTAATGAGTATCGCATCGACACCGCGATTGATGAGGTTCTGGATTTGCTGAATTTGCCCTTGTGCATCGGTGTCTGTACTCTCGATGACAAGCTCAATATCGACGCCCATTGTCGCCAATTCCGCGACAACATCTTCGATATTCTGTATCATCTGCGTGCGCCACTCACTGCCGACGAAGCTATTTGACACGCCGATTGTGAACGTCTCACCCTGTGGAGAAGGAGCGGCTTGTACTGTCATCGCCAACGATGCCAGCAACAAGAGGATGAGGAGAATAACGGGATTTCTTTTAAGCATGAAAAAATCTCCTTACTAAAAAACAATTTAGTGTAATTTGCCGATATACGGCGTACTTCCAGATACGATTGCCCGACTAAATATTTTATTACGCAATCGATTGCACAGTATATCACCTGTTTTTTGACCATGCAAATAGATTCATATTCTCTATAATGCTTGCAGGCGATCAGCGTCGCGTTTTATCGGTATAAATCTATCGCGCACGCCCGACTGCCAATGGTCGATGACTCAAATTGTTGTCTAAAGTTGCCAATTGGCATAAAATACGATTCTGCGAATGTCCGGTCAATTCACTTTAGCGGGATTATAACAAGCACGCTGAGGTGTGTCAACAAAAGCAATGTGTCAACAAAAGCAAAGAATAGAGAAAATATGGACGCAAAAGACCTTCCTATCACCCCAGTAGACGCCAATAGTCCGGTGCCGTTGTACCATCAAATCGAGATTGACCTGCGCCATCTCATCAAATCCAGAGTGCTAAAAACAGATGACCTGCTTCCATCGGAACAGGCATTATGCGAAGTCTACGGCGTTGGGCGGCATACCATGCGTATGGCACTAGCGCGGCTGGTCAGCGATAACCTCATCGCACGCAAAGCCGGACGTGGCACGTTCATCACCCAGCCAGAAACCAACCGTTTTTACCTTGACCGGAGTTATACCCGCCAGCTACAAGAAATGGGCATGACACCCAGCGCCCGTGTCCTCCATGCAGGGAAAAGCGTCATCAGCGCGGATGCACCGCGCCCCTTACATACAAAAAAAGGCGCGCCATGCTTTCATCTGTTGCGCTTGCGCTTTGCCAATGGCGAGCCTATCGGCCTACAGGACGCGACGATACTCACGGAACTATGCCCCGATATTGACCAGCACGACTACACAAAAGAGTCGCTGTACGATGTCCTCAGCAGTCATTATGATTTGTCTATCACACAAATTTCGCACATGGTCAACGCGATTATTGCCGATGAAGAACGCGCAAAATTGTTAAGCGTTGCCATTGGCGACCCTCTACTGGTGGTAAAGACAACCGCTTATGTTGGCGATAACCAGATTATCGAACATACCACCAGTATTTATCGTGCAGACCGTTACGAATTCAGCACAACCCACATTTACGAATAATCTCTTGGCTTTGCATCTGTTGTGTGCCATCAGCTTGCTATAATGCCGATTGTGCGTTACTATGTTCAAATATTCGGACATTTAAGCATCTATGGATAAATGCAGATTGAGAGTACACAAC
>DAIMZF010000092.1:0-12980 GCA_036734085.1 Aggregatilineales bacterium | reverse complement strand
TTGTTCTGTGCTGATGTCCGCAACATCCGCAACGATGGCGGGTTGCTCCGGTGCAGGGGCATCACCGCCGCGTGTCAGCAGTAACGTCACTGTGCCGATGGTAAATCCCAAAGAGGCCACCATCAGCAGGAGGCCAACCCAACGGGGCGGCCCGGACTTCTTGGGGGATAGACCGGAAAAAACCTGTGGGACTTCCCCTGTAATGCGGGATTGTTCATCTTCCCAATGTTGTGAATCGTTTGACATAAATCTTGCCTCATCTCACGTCAAAGCAGGTAGCATGGTAGCCCTGAATGCACGATAAGACAAGGTTGCGTAGGGAAGTCGTGCAGGTTGGTGAATAGACTGCGGCGATACACAAGGCGGTGTGCCAGGTTATGTTTACAGCATGTTCATGGGGAAGATGTCGGTTTAACGGGCAATAGGTTGAGCAGTATTGCCCGTCTTTTAATGAAGTCTAAAACGGTTCCATCAGCCATGCAACTGCTTTATCGTAGGCTTCATCATCCCCACGAAAGAAGTGCGCGCGCAGATGGTCGAAGCGCATCATGTTAATGAGCGTACCTGTAATGCCTACGATGGGGTCGGGTGGGTGGATGATTGCCATCTTTGCAGGAGGATGAATGGTTAAGCTGGCGGCCCATTGCCGTGCTCTGTTCATAAAGTAAGTGACGGGCGGTATACCAGATGTACGGTAATCCACTAAGAAGCGTACTTCATCTTTTTCTGTGATTTCAGCGTAGATAATATCCGTTATCTTAAGTCCTTCGTCCACTGCTTTGCGCGATGATTCCAGGTAGCGGATGTAGTGGATAGGGCTAGTCTCAAGATAGGTATATTCAGTTGTCTTAAGATTGAGTTTTTCGGTAACATTTTGTGATACAGCGTTCATGCTTGACCTTGTTATGCTGAGATTATGCGTATTATCGGATGGGATTATACAGCGACATTCTGAAAATCAGTTAAGCGCTTAATTGATGTTTCATTCAGCTTTACCTAAAGGTTTGTAACAATTTCCCATGTTATAATGTCGGCGTGTACTAAACTCGTGCGGATCATTAAGAAAGTCGGCTGTATGCGTCCTATAGACCTGACAGAAGACCAGCGCCACATCCTCGACAATTTGCCCGACCCGGTGGTGATTTATGATCGGGATGGTTTGGTGCAATATGTGAACAGCGCGTTTGAACGGCGCTTTGGCTGGCTATTGAGTGAGGTTGTCGGCCAGGCGATGGATTTTGTGCCACAAGGCACGCCCTCCGGCCTGACAGGGGCGCACATCATCCTGCAACGCGAAGACGCCTTCCTGACCCCCGACACACAACGAGTCACGAAGGACGGCACGGTTATCGACGTGCAGATTAACACCTCTCTTTTGATTGATTCCTACAAAAAGCCCGCCGGGAGCATCGTCATCATGCGGGATATTACGGAGCGCAAACGGGCGGAACAGGCCGAACATGAACAGCGTACCTTCGCGGAAGCACTGGCGGATGTCACCAGCGTATTGACCAGCACGCTTAAAATCCAGGAAGTGCTGGATCGTATCCTGCTCAATGTGGGGCGGGTTGTCCCCCATGATTTAGCCCTGATTGACATTGTAGAGAACGGTATTGCGCGTGTCGTCGGGTGTCGTGATTATACCGGCGGCGGGCTGGAAGCACGGGTGACTGGCTTGACCGTCCACGTTAAAAATCTGGACTATCTGCACCAGATGGCACAGGACGGCCAGCCGATTATCATTGCGGATTTTGACCAGAAGAACCCGCCTAGTGAACTGGCGGCGGAAACCGGCCTGCGGTCATATCTGGGTGCGCCTATCGTCAGTGGCGAAGAGCTTATCGGCTTCATCAACTTGCAGGCACGGCCTCCCGGCTTTTTTAGCCCCAGCCATGCGGAAAAACTGCTGACCTTTGCCAAACAAGCCGCTATTGCCATCCTTAACGCCCGCCAGTACGAACAAGCGCGGGAGCTTGCCACACTCAACGAGCGCCAACGCCTTGCGCGAGATTTACACGATGCGGTAAGCCAGACGTTATTTTCCGCCAGCATCACCGCCGAAACACTGATGTTTAACACCGATGCCCCGCCCGATGTGCAGGAAGGGCTTCAACGGCTTGTCGGGCTTACAAAGGGGGCATTGGCGGAGATGCGAACACTCCTGCTGGAACTACGCCCGGAATCACTCGTCAAGGCGGATTTAAGCGAGATACTGCGCCACTTGACGAATACCATTGCCGGGCGCAAAAACCTGCATATTCAGCTAGAGAGCAATTTTCACGGGCGGCTCTCGCCGGATGTGCAACTGGCGTTTTATCGCATCGCGCAAGAGGCGCTAAACAACATCGCCAAGCATTCCCGCGCCCAGCACATCAGCGTGGGCTTGTTCGGGGATAGTGATAACCTCACGTTGAGCATCAGTGATGATGGTATCGGGTTTGATGTAGAGCAGACTCCCGGCGGCCATTTTGGGCTGGCGAACATCCGCGAACGTGCCGCCGAGATGAACGCAGATTTAAACATTTACAGTGAACCGGGACAAGGAACGGTGATTCGCCTGCAATGGATGACTTAAAGACAGAGCGTGAAAGATAATTAAGAAGGAAGCAAAGTCATGAGTGATGATAAAATCCGCGTGATGGTTGTTGATGACCATGACGTAGTACGGGAGGGCTTATCCGGCTTTTTACGGGCGATGTCTGATGTGGAGTTAGTCGGCGAGGCCAGCGACGGCGAGGAGGCTATCCTGCGTTACAATCAGCTTAAGCCGGATGTGGTACTGATGGACTTAAAAATGCCCCGTATGGATGGGGTGCAAGCGACGGCGCAAATCTGCGCGAAACATCCCACCGCGCATATCATCATCCTGACGAGCTTCGGCGATGATGACCTGGTGCAGGATGCGCTGAAGGCCGGAGCAACCAGTTATCTGCTGAAAAATACCGGCATCACAGATTTAGCCGCCGCCATCCGCGCCGCGAAGATGGGCAAAGCCACGCTATCACCGGAGGCGACACAGGCGCTCATCCGGTCACAGATACGCCCGCCCAAGCCGCAGTATCAGCTAAAAGAGCGCGAGATAGAGGTGTTGCAGTTAATGGCGGCAGGCCGGACGAACGACCAAATCGCGCTGGAACTGAGCCTTGCCCGTTCCACCGTCAAATTTCATGTTAGCTCGATATTGGCGAAGATGAACGTCGAAAGCCGGACGGAGGCGGTATCCATCGCGTTGCGCGAAGGCTTGCTCGGTGAATAAGGAAGTCAACATGACACGAGTAATTATCACAGGTGGGACGGGACTCATCGGACGGCGACTTGTGCCTCTGCTTTCTCGTAATGGCTACGAAGTTTATGTCCTTACACGTAATCCGCTACGCCGCCGGGAGGCGTTGCGCCATCTGCCGCCTAATGTGCATCTGCACGCATGGGATGCGCTTACGCCGGAAGGATGGTCGCACCTCATCAATGCGGATACGGTTATCATCAATCTGGCGGGGCAAAATGTCGCGCACTGGCGCTGGACGGCCACCCATCGCCGGGTGGTTCTGCAAAGTCGGCTGGATGCAACCCGCGCTGTTGTGCAGGCGGTGGCCGCCGCGCCGCAAAAACCCCGTGCCGTACATCAGGCATCTGCGGTGGGGTATTATGGCACACGCGGAGAGCTAGCCATCGGTGAAATCACCACACCCGGTACGGGCTGGCGTGCGGAAGTATGCAAATTGTGGGAAGCAGAATCCGACCCTTTAGAAGCGTTAGGCGTGCGACGGGTACTCTTGCGGATTGGCATTGTGCTGGAACGCGGCGGCGGGGCGCTCCCGGCGATGGCGTTGGGTGTGCGGATGATGGGTGGGCAATTGGGCGATGGCCGCCAGTGGGTGCCGTGGATCCACAATGCGGACGTGGCCGATGCTATCTTGCACCTCATCACACATGAAGACATTCACGGTGGGGTGAACGTTGTTGCGCCTTACCCGGCCACCAATCGGGAATTTATGGCGGCGTTGGGGCGGGTGTGGGGCTGGCCGTCATTTGTGCCTGTCCCGGCGTGGGCGCTTCACTTCGCATTAGGGGAGATGGCGACAAGCGTGCTGGATAGCCAACGTGTGTATGCGCCCATCCTAACGGAAAGTGGCTATCAGTTCCGCTTCCCGCAGATTGATGAAGCCTTGCGGGACTTGCTACGCCGCCAGCGTTAAAAATCAACAAACTTAGCGCGCTAATTTGTCAATAATTCGTCTAACATGCGGCTGAGTGTAACCGCGTTCACCGGGCCCGGGAAGTAGCCGCCGGGCACGAGCCGCCCTTCGCGGTCGATGATGAAAGTTTCCGGCACGCCTGTAATGCCATATTGCCGAGAAATCCGCGTGCCTCTATCCGGGCCGTTGATGTAAGTCAGGCCGTAACGCGCCATAAAATCAATTGAATCCTGCACGGTACTTTCCGCGTAGGTCACACCCAACAAGACCACCCCCGCGTCGCCGTAGGTCTCGTGGATGTACTGCAAATCCGGCGCTTCGTCATGGCATGGGGCGCACCAACTCGCCCAGAAGTTGAGCACGACGATTTGCCCGCGAAAATCCGACAGCGCGACTTCTTCGCCATCGAATGTTGTTACGGTGAAGCCCGGCACAGATGCGCCGGGTGCGAGCGTGGCATTCTGGCGCATAAAGGCGATGCCGACCGTTACCGTCAGCATAATGACACCCAGCATCAATACAATTGTCCCCCATCGGGAGGAATTGCTGGTGGTGGGCTGGTTTTCGTCCGTTGGGTTCAAGAGTGTTTCAATATCTGTCATATCAGGCAGTAGCTCCTGCTCCTATTACTTGTGATGGGCGGCTACTGGTCACGCGGGCAGGCGCGGATTGTTGCGGCCATGCGGAAATCACCGTGCCAACAATCAGGATTAACCCGCCCCACCATACCAGATTAATCAATGGGTTGATGTAAACCTTAAATGTCGCCCGTGTAAACGTAAAATCTGGTGATGGGATGAGCAACACATAAAAGTCATTTTCAAACGTGCTATGCGCTCCGGCAATGGTCATCGGCATTTGCTCGAAGTGGTCAATGCGGGGGCGCAACCGGGCGATTTCTTCCCCATTGCGGATGACCGTCACATCAGCCACCGTCATCAGGCGCATGTCCTCCGCGATGGCGTCGGTCATATGGTCAAAGCGGAGCGTGTATTCCTCGTTAACGCGCATACTTTCGCCCACATCCAGCGCCTGTTGGCGTTCCACCTGGAATAATGTACTGCCGATAACGCCTATGCCAATGACCACAATCCCCAGATGCACAATATACCCCCCATAACGCCGCCGATTGCGCGTGAAGATGGCGATAAATGCGCTGAATGGGTCTTCCTTGCGGGTCTTCATGCGGGCCAGGATGCCGCGCCCAATCTCATACAGCGCCACATAACCTGCCATGAACACCACAGCGTAAGAGACCAGCGCGGCCAGCGATGTAATGCCCGTGATGAACAACAACACAACCGTGATTCCAGTCAGCACGAGTGGCAGAACGAGCGCACGCCCCAGCCTCCGGGCGGAAATAGCGCCCCATGCGGCTAACGGCGCAATGCCCATCAGCAGGTACATGGCGGCGAATAGCGGCGGGGTGACGCGCATATAATATTCCGTGCTGAGTGTAATCTGCTCATTAAAAAACAGTTCGGAGATAATCGGCGCGCCGAAGCTCCCCCAGAAGATAGCGGCGGTCAGCGCGATAAAGACGATGTTATTCAGCACAAACATCCCTTCGCGGCTTAGCCAGCCGGTGAAGTGATGTTCATCTTTTAGCTTGCCGCCGTTCCAGCGCCACACCAGCAGGGCAACCGCCACCAGCGTAATGCCTGCCCAAAACAGGAACATCGGCAGGCCGATATTGCTCCGTGCAAAACTATGCACGCTGGAAATCAGGCCGCTACGGGTGGCAAATGTGCCGAACATCACCGCGCTAAATGTGGCGATGACGAGCATCATGTTCCATACCTTCAACATCCCGCGCTTTTCCTGGATCATCACGCTATGCAAGAAGGCCGTGCCCACCAACCAGGGCAGGAAGGCGGCGTTCTCCACAGGATCCCAGCCCCAGTAGCCCCCCCATCCCAGCACATCATACGCCCAACGCCCGCCGAGAATCAGCCCTAAGCTGAGGAACAACCACGAGACCAGCGTCCAGCGCCGTGTGGCTTTAATCCAATTGGTGGATAGATCGCCACTGGCAAGCGCGGCCATCGCAAACGCAAACGGGATGGTAAAGCCCACAAAGCCCAGATACAGCATCGGCGGGTGGATAATCATGCCGAAGTGTCGTAGCAGGGGGTTTAGCCCTTGTGCGTTGTTGGCGAGCAGTTGCGCGGGCGGTGCTTCCATGTTGGGCGGGGCAAACATGGAATCCACGGCGTTAGCGATTTTAGTCTGTACCGGCATGGTCTCGTTCGCCGGGAACCATACACGCTCAAACGGGTTTTCCAGAAAGACCGACAGCGCCAGAAAAAACGCCAACGTCACGGACGAAAAAACGATGACGTAAGGCATCAGACGGCGCTCCTTGCGCCAGTTAAACACCATCGCCAGCATGATAAACAGGCTCATGGTCAATGACCAGAACAACAAAGACCCCTGTTGCGACCCCCACAAGGCCGTAAAGCGGTAAAAATCCGGTGTGCTGGGGTCTGTCGTGGCGCGGACGTAATTAATCTGATAATCGCCAATCATCAGCGCGATGAGCAACACACCACATGCAATCGTCAACAGAGGAAAAGTAGCGATGGCGGCATTCCGCGCACTAACCACCCAGCGTTCCTGGTGCTTCCATGCGCCATACAACGCGGCGGGAACGGCATAAACACACGCCAGCAGAGCCAATAACGTCGCACTAAATCCGATTTCAGCTAACATGATTCCCTTTAAAATTCAGCTAACATCACGCCTAGTTATCCTCTCATTGTACGGCATTAATGAGGGTTTGTCACGGCAAGCCTAGACCATTTGGGGCAATTTTCACAAAACATCTACAGGGTCAACATCAATGGATGCGCCCGGCGGTATAGCCCAGCCTGCCAATGCTTTAGACGGGTTATCCCCGCGTAAAATGACCTGCCAACGATACAGGCGGTCAAGCCGTGTATAAAAACACGGCACAGGCCCGATAACCTCAACACTGGTGATTTCCAACTCGTTTAGGCGCTCGGTCAGCGTGTGCGCCGCTTGTTTGGCGTTGGCCTGTGCTTTGGCCGGGTTTGCATCTGTGAATATGACGCGAGTCAGCCGCCGGAACGGAGGATAGCCTAAATCCCGCCGGGCGGATAGCTCACGCTCTGCGAAAGCGGAATAATCGTGCTGGGATGCGGCAACAATGGCGGGATGCTCCGGTTGGTAAGTCTGCAAGATAACCCGTCCGCCTAAGATGCCGCGCCCGGCACGGCCTGCCACCTGCGCCAATACCTGAAACGTGCGCTCCCCCGCGCGGAAATCCGGCAGATTAAGGCCAACATCCGCGCTGACCACCCCCACCAGCGTGACAAGTGGCAAATCCAGCCCTTTGGCAATCATCTGTGTGCCGATGAGCACTTGCGCCTCTCGGTTGAGGAAGCGCGTTAGAATCAAGTCGTGGCCGTCCGCACGGGCGGAATCAGCATCCCACCGAAGCGCGATCGCCTGTGGAAAGGCGACTTTGAAGGCTTCTTCGATATGCTGTGTGCCAGCGCCGAAGTAACGTATCCGCTTAGAGCCGCACGATGGGCAAGAGTCCGGTTGTGCGGTTTTATGGCCGCAGTGGTGGCATTGTAAATTGTTGCTGTCGTGATGATACGTCATCGGCGTATCACAGCGCGGGCATTGGAACACCGCGCCGCAATCCCGGCAGAAGATATGGGTGGCTGTCCCCCGTCGGTTGAGGAACAAAATTGCCTGTTCCCCGCGTTCTATCACATCTTTCAGGGAATCTTCCAGCACCCGACTGAAGATGCTCATGTTCCCGGCTTTTAGCTCGTCGCGCATATCAACAATTTGCACGGGCGGCAGGTCAATCATCAGCGCGGAGTCGTTGTCCGTGTCTGATGTGTGGCGGGGGGCGGTGCGCCCGACCTGTGTTGCTTGCTCGGTCAGGTGGACACGATGCCCCATAATACGCTGGGGCAGGTGCAGATAGCCGATGTTGCCATGTTGGGCGCGTTCATAAGTGCCGATGTCGGGCGTGGCGCTCCCTAAGATGAGCACAGCATGGTGGGCGTTTGCCATCTGCTCCGCAACTTCACGCGTATGGTAGTGTGGGGCGGCGAAGGGCGGCGCTTGCTTGTAGCTGGCATCGTGTTCTTCGTCGAGGATAATCAGCCCAACGTCTGGCAGGGGGGTAAATAGGGCGGAACGTGTGCCAACCACAACGCTAATCTGCCCATCGCGGGCACGCCGCCATGTGTCGTAACGTTCGCCCTCTGTTAAATGGCTGTGGGCGATGGCGACTTGCTCCACCGGGAAGCGTGCCAACACCCGGCGGATGGTCTGCGGGGTGAGCGCGATTTCCGGCACAAGCAGAATAGCCTGGCGGCCTTCGGCGACGGTTTGTTCCATTGCCCGCAGGTAGATTTCTGTTTTCCCCGCGCCCGTAACGCCGTGTAGTAAGAAGACTCTCCCCTGTGATTGCTTTAGTCCGCCAGAGGGGGGAGCGCCCGTATTTGATACCGCTTTCTGCACCGCCGCCTGCAAGGTCGCCCATACCGCACGCTGACCTGCTGTTAAGCGTGGCGCGGAAACAGGCACGAACTCCACCCCGCGCAACGGGTCGCGGATGGCTTCGCGCTCCCCAAGTTGAATCAGGCTATGGGCGGCCAACCGCTTAAGGTCGGCCAGTTCCGCGCCGCTTTGGGCATAAAGCCAACTGACATCCACGGGCTTGTCCTCCCGTGCTAACACCCGCAAGATTGCCGCGTCTGTTTCTCCCCCGCGCAGATGAAAAAGCAAGTCTTCCGCGTCTGGTGCGGCAATCACGGCCTCACCCTTTGCTGTGCAGATGATAAGGCCGGAATCAAGCATTTGCGTTAATGTGGCTTCGCCTACGCCGGGAATTTTGAGAATTTGCGACAAGGAGACAGGCGCATCAGCATCACGGCACAGCGCGATAGCCTGTTGCAGTGCGTCCGTCAAACGTGTGGATCTGCCGAGCTTGTCGCGCACATAAGGCAGATGTTGGGCGGGTACATTCAGCGCGGCCACCTGAATTTTTCGGGGCTTGGCGCGGGGCGCATGGAGCATCGACTCGCTCTGTGCCAGTCCGCGCCGCTTGAGTGCGTCGAGGGCTTTGTGCCAGTGGGTGTGCTTCATCGCCCGGTTGATTTGCTCTCCGGTAAGGGTGCCCCGCCGTTGCAGGAGGTCGAATAGCTGTTGGGCTTCGGCGGATAGGGCATCGTCCGGCGTGGCGGATGGCAATAAGCGCACACGCACATCCCGCCTGCCGGATATGCCGGGCGGCAGAAACAGCCACAGTGCCAACCCCAACGGACATAGATAATAGGCGGCCAGCCATCGCGCAAGGTTAATCTGTGTTGGGGTGACAACCGGCGCAGGGTCGATGAGTTCCAGTATAGGCTTCGTCTGTGTGATGGGTGTGGAGTCCATCAGGTTGACGATGATTGCTGGTTGTTGGGCTGTGCCGAAGGCCACACGCACCAACGCGCCGATAGACACCTGGTCTATCAACTGTGGCGGGATGTGATAATCAAATACGGCGTCAACGGCCGTGTTCACGGCGACTTGGGCATAGGGTGTGGTTGTAGTCATGGTTCTATTGTAAAGGACTCTGTGCCTGGAATCCAAACGCCCATCAGGAGGAAGATGGGCGCTTGGTTATCGGGGAAGCTACTTATTGAGGTGGTGGGGGCATCACTCAATAAGCTGAATAAAGTGTAACATACGTTATTTGTGCTTTCCCAACGGACGCCCTACGGCAGACCTACGCGGAGATGTGAATAAGATGAGATTTTTTGTAGGCAAGCATTTGGCAAAATGCGCGTTTTGCTCCATGATATAAGAGCAAACGCATTAGATAATGGATATTAGTTTTTAGTTCAGTTTACCGGGATGGCGATGTCTTCTATGTGCTTTAAACTAACATCTGAAATCTAGGAACTAATATCTCTCTTACGAAAAGGACTGTCATACTATGAAACGATTTGCCATTCTTCTCATCCTGCTATCGCTCGGCTTTGCGACTAGCGCCACCTACGCCATGACACGCGACGGCGCGGTGTGGACGGTGGACTGCACCGGATTTTCCAGCAACGGCGGCGGCTTCCTCATCGACCGGGATAACACCGGCACCGGGCGGGAGCAATTCACGATTACTGCGTTTGATGGTAACGGCAACGTTATCTTCGGGCCAGTCAGCGAGACATTCTTCATCGGCGGGCGCGTGAGCTTTGAAAACGGCGTGCGCTTTAACTGGTCACGCACACCTACGGCCAACCCGCTTATTGTGCGCGTCACCAGCCCGGCGGGGAATGGCCTTGTAACGCAGGCTGTGTATGCCGCCAGTGGCAATTGTCCGAATTTAGCCGCCGCCGGAGCGCCACCCCTCAGCCTGCCGAATGTGAGCGCACCCGTCGCTAACCCACAGGATGCCGCCGAACAACCCGGTTCAATCATCGTCAATACCTTCCGGTTGAACGTGCGTAGTGGGGATGGCCCGCAATATACCATACTCGGCCAATTGAACGGCGGCCAACAAGGGGCGGTGCTGGGCACCAATGCGGCGCGGACTTGGTGGTACATCCAGGTAGGCGATTTGCGCGGATGGGTGCGGGGTGATACGGAATTACTCTTCTTCCGTGGGGATTTACGCAACACGCCTATTCTCATCCCACAGGGCGAGATAGTCCCGCCGCGCTTGTTCGTTTTCCTGCGTGCAAACATCTATTCCGCCCCTAGCACATCCTCACCTGTCATCTGCCAAGTACCCGGCAACGCAGAATATGTGATTGAAGGGCGCAACGCGGATACAGACTGGTTCGGCATCCGCGCAACGTGCGATGATGGGCAATCCGTCGTCGGCTGGATTCCGGCGGAAAGCGGCGCTGTGCGGAATAGTGGTAGCCTGCCGATTCCGTTATTGGGCAACTAGGCATTATCTCAAACAGACACACACAGATACACATTATCGGGGATGGTTTTTATACCGTCCCCGATTTTGACTGCTGGCCGCTTTAGCCTACTCTATCCGACGGCATGAGGTGATGGTGCTTACGCCGGAGTGACCAGGTGCGCCATGCCGCTTCCATAGCGATGCGGCTATCCATCTTGGACTCGCCCAGTTCACGGTCAGGGAAGTGAATGGGCACTTCTACCACGCGGTAGCCCAGCTTAGAAGTCACGTAAGCCATCTCCACCTGGAAGACATAGCCGTTACTCTGGATGCGGTCTAGCCCCAACCCGATGAGTGTATCCCGCCGCCATAGCCGGAAGCCGCCAGTGGCATCGTAGATGGGCACGCGCAAGATACTGGGCACATATACTCGATTCGCCCACCAGCTTAACGCCTTACGATAAAAACTCCACGATGGGTCTACACTCCCGCCTTTGACATAACGCGAGCCAAGCACCATATCGGCGTTTTGCGAGTCTAACGCCCGGAGCATATCCGGAATGTATTTAGGCTGATGAGAAAAATCTGCATCCATTTGCAGGATGTAGTCTGCACCATCATCCAGCGCACGTTGGAAGCCAGCACGGTAGGCCGGGCCGAGTCCGTTCTTTTCCATACGGTGATAAACGGTCACACGCCCCGCGAACTCGTCCGCCAGTTCGTCCGCCAGTTGGCCGGTGCCGTCTGGTGAGTTGTCATCCACAATCAGCAGGGCTAGCTCCGGGATTTGCAAGGAGAATAGCGCCTGCGTCATGCGGGGTAGGTTTTCTTTTTCGTTGTAGGTTGGCAGTACAACCGTCAATTTGGGCATCAGGGATGCGCCCCCTTTTATGAATAGTTACAGCGTTAGCAGTCTAAATTAACGTGGGGGGCGTTGCAAGGGACGGTTAGCCGTCGGCTCATAATAGACGAAAACTGATTTTGTCGTATGATGGTGGGTCTAACCCATAAATCTATGAAAAACAGGTCATAACCCATGATAACCACCGACTCCATCCCTGCCACCCGCCGTGCTCGTGCGGACTTACCCGGCACGGTCGGCCTTGTGCCGACGATGGGCGCTCTGCACGCCGGGCATTTATCGCTGGTACGTCACGCCCGCGCCGATAACGACTCCGTGATGGCGACCATTTTTGTTAACCCGGCGCAGTTCGGCCCGCAGGAAGACCTCGACGCTTATCCGCGTGATTTACCCGGCGACCTTGCCAAGCTGGAAGCAGAAGGGGTGGATGTGGTCTTCATCCCGACGCCGCAAGTCATCTATCCGCCCGGCTTCCAGACGTATGTCACGGTGGAAGGCGTCGCGCAAGGGCTGGAAGGCGCTAGCCGTCCCGGTCACTTTCGGGGTGTGGCGACGGTCGTCACGAAGCTATTTAACATCACCCAGCCAACGCTGGCTTACTTCGGGCAGAAGGACGCGCAACAGGTGGTTGTTATCCGCCGGATGGTGACCGACTTAAACATCCCGGTCGCGGTGGTGGTCATCCCAACGGAGCGCGAAGCCGACGGTCTGGCGATGAGTTCGCGTAATGTCTACCTCAGCTCAGAGCAACGAAAGGCGGCGGGTGTCCTGCGGCGGGCGCTGGATGCGGCCAATAACGCCTATTTAAGCGGCGAACGTGCGGCCAATCAGCTAGCGCGTGTGATGCACGATGTTGTAGCCACAGAGCCATTAGCGGAACTGGATTATGCCGCCGTTGTGCGGGCGGCGGATTTAGCCCCGCCGGATGAGCGCGACGCCCCGTTATTGGCTTCGCTCACCGTGCGCTTTGGCACAACCCGCCTGCTGGATAACGCGCTGTTGCCCGCCTACCTCAACACACGCGACGGGATAA
>DAIMZF010000091.1:0-13048 GCA_036734085.1 Aggregatilineales bacterium | reverse complement strand
CTGAAACCATCTGCTTACGGATTGAGGAGAGAAAGCCCTATGGAATGGATTATTATTATGCTCGGCATCATGATGATGGCCGCCCTGGGTTATTGGATGTCTGGTGGCGAGCGCGGGCGGCTACGCGGACAGAAACCGCTACACATTGAATGGGAAATTGCGACTGGCGAACACGTCGTTGGTTTGCTACCGGACAATCGTCTGGAAGCCATGCGTAATTACAGCCAGGCGGCGGGGGTCTCGGCGGATGAGGCCGAGCGCGTCGTCGATTATCTTCTGGCGAATATGAGAAAAGCCAAAGTTAATGAGGTATGGCAGTTGAACGATGAAGCCGCCGGTTTGCGCCGTCTTGTCGAGGCGGGAGACATTGACCGTGCCATCGAGGTATACAGTGCCTATCATGGCGTGGATGAATACAGCGCACGCACGATGATCGAGATGATCCAACACGAACAGACCGATGCTGTCCAACTCGGCGCCGATGGCGAAATCATCTCCCGCTAAATACAACGCCGACAAGCGCCTGCCCCCACCAATAACCAATGATGCTAATATAAGGTAGAACAGCGTCATCGGCGGACGAACCAAACAGAACGAACACCTTCGTCCTCACCCACGATGCAATGCCGTATTATTCGTAACTCTGCGCCATATCTTCTAACATTTGCAAGACGGAAGGCACATGCAAGCCAGCAATGATTTTGTGTGCACGCCCTACACGAGAGGCTGGCCCGACACCTACGGCGTAAAATCCGCCAGCTAAAGCCGCTTCGATGCCTGCTTCAGCGTCTTCAAACACAATACAATCACGCGGGTTAAGCCCCATACCGCCCGCCACCCAGATGAATAAATCCGGCGCGGGCTTAGCATTGACGACACTATAGCCATCGCCAAACACATTGAATAAATCCAGAATGCCTAATTTTTCGCAGACAGCGCGGGCATTTTTACTGGCACTGCCTAACCCTAACTGAAATCCGGCGGCTTGTGCGGCGTGTAAATAATCCAATACACCCGGCAATAAATCCGCCGGGGTGATTTGCTCAATGTAGGCTTGATAGTAGCCATTTTTGCGGGTCATCAACGCTTGCATCTCGTCATCCGGGCGCAGATTTTCCTTAAGCAAAAGCTCTAAGCTCCGGCGGCGCGGGACACCGCGCAGAGCTTCGTTATCTTCCCGTGTGAAGGTGAGTCCTTCTTCTTCCGCCAATTGCCGCCATGCCAGATAATGATATTCTGCCGTATCTGTAATCACGCCGTCTAAGTCAAAAATCAAGCCACGCATTATGCATTTCCTTCAGGTGTAATATCAAATGTGATAGGTTGCCCTTGATACTGAACCGTGAAGCATACCCGCCGCCAATGACCGGGCAAATTCGGCTTAACAACGGGGCCATCGGGGGTGAGTTGCAGACCGCAAAAGCCGAATACCACCGCTTGCCACACCCCACCACAGGACGCCGCATGGATGCCGTCATGCACATTGCCCTTATGGTCTTCTAAATCGATGGTGGCGCTGTAGATGAATAACTCATAGGCTTGTTCAATCAGGCCAAGCCGAGCGCCCACCCACGCATGGATAGACGGGCTGAGCGACGAACCGTGATCAACAACAGGCAGGTATGTTTCCCAGTTTCGCATGAGGAAGTCGCGCTCACCAAGTTCATCGCCGAGTATCGCCATCATCATCACAACATCTGCCTGTTTGATTACCCGCGTTGATTGCATCTTCTCCTGGCCTAGCATCCAGTCAATGTTTTTGGTGCGTGGCGTATAATCTTCCAGATTAAAGGGCTGTAATTGCTGGAAGAACCCCTCGAATTGCTCGAAGACGCCGCCGTTTTCGTCACTCATAGGGATAAACATTTTATCTGCGATGGTCTGCCAAAGGGTGATAAGCTCCGGTGTGATGCCCAACGCAGACTGTAGACGACTGGCGTCCGCAGGGTGGTTTTGTGTCAACCATGTAACAACAGCGATAGCTTGTTCCAAATGCCACTTGACCAGCCGATTTGTAAACACGCTATTGTTGATATTTTCGTGATACTCGTCGGGGCCAATCTGCATAGAGATTTCATAACGGTCTTGTTGTTCGTTATACTCCACGCGGCTACCCCAGAAGACCGCCGTATCCAGCACCATTTCCGCGCCATATCCCACAAACCATGCATCATCTCCCGTCCAGCGCCAGTATTGCAGAATCGCGTAGGCAATATCTGATGAGATGTGCTGTTCGCTATCCCCCGTCCAAATGCGGATGCGTTCCCCTGTGACTGGATGGGGGTCTGTCCAGCGCGGGGTTGTCTCTTCGCCCGTGTCGGTGCTTTCCCATGGGAACATCGCGCCAGCATAACCGCCTTCGCGGGCTTTATTGCGTGCGCCGGGCAGATTATGGTAGCGGTACATCAACAGATGACGCGCTTTTTCCGGGTCGCTGAGGTTAAAGGGCGGCACCATGAAAAGTTCAGTATCCCAGAACACATGGCCTTTATAACCATAACCGCTTAACGTCTTGGCGGCGATGCTCACGCGCTCATCAGTCTGCGGCATGGCGATGAGCAGATGATACAGGCAGAAGCGAACCGCCCGTTGTGCTACTTCGTCGCCTTCAATCAGGATGTCTAGCTTGTGCCAGGCATCCGCCCAGGCGGAATCATGGGCCGTTTTCAGCGCATCATAGCC
Source organism: Aggregatilineales bacterium (assembly GCA_036734085.1). Taxonomy (GTDB): domain Bacteria; phylum Chloroflexota; class Anaerolineae; order Aggregatilineales; family Phototrophicaceae; genus J038. The sequence continues at coordinate 10,366 of DAIMZF010000091.1, read as the reverse complement.
GCTATCAAGGGCTGTTTTTAGGCTGATGTTTGCATTCTGCGATGGATTATCACCATCCCGACTGGTATGCAAGGCGATAATTTTTGTCACGATTGCTTTTTGGTTGCCCGCTAACTGGAATGTTGCGCGGTGTGTGGGTTGGCTTTCATCTGTGACCTGAACGCTATACTGTGCGGACGCACCTTCAACGGATAACCCCGCAACCATGGCTACTTCATAACCGCTCTGGTCGGTCTTGCCGACGATTTGCAGGCGTTCCGGTGTTGCTTCCCCTTGAAGCGTCGCCCAATGCCGGATGCCATTTGCGTTGCTTACGGTAGCGTCCAGTGCGCTATCAATAGTGAGGGTGTGCAAGCCGTCCTGCGCGTCGCTAAGCGGTTGCACTAATACCCGTATCGCCATCAAATGCTCATTTGTCAAACTGGCGAAACGCTCAAAATGCAGGCGAAGCCGAGTGCCTTTAGGCGAAAGCCACAATACCCCGCGTGATAGTGTGCCTGTCTTGAGGTCAAGTGTGCGCTCGTAGCCCATGATAATGCCGCTATCCAGCCGGAAGGCTTCGCCATTGATGGTAATAACGAGCGATAAGGCGTTGGGCATAGCGACAAGTTCCGGCACAAGTTGGCCGTCCTTATGGTTGAAGACCCCCGCCGCCAATGTGGTTGGAACGTCACCAGGATAGCCTTCTTCAAATGTGCCGCGTACACCCCACAGGCCATTCCCTACAGTGTAAATTGTCTCTGTGTGTGGTAAGTCACATGGCCGGAAAGGACGTTCCACGACCTGCCATTGTCTTTGTTCAAACTGATTCATGTTGGAAAGGTGTCCTCGTGGTTAGTTAGCTAATGATTTCTGATAAGACTGCTCTCCCGCACCACTAATTCCGGTGCGATGAGTTTTGACCGGGCAGGATTTTCCCGCCCTTCGAGTTGGTTAATCAACAATTTTGCGACTAACGCCGCGACTTGCTCCAACGGTTGCCGGAGTGAAGTCAGTGATGGATGGGTAAATTGTGCAATAGGATCATCGTCAAACCCGGTGACGGCAAGCGGCTGTCCGTTCTGTGCCGACCAGCGCAAGACTCCCGCCGCCAATGTATCGCTGATGCACACAATCGCCGTTGGTGGGGTTGGCATGTTCATCAATTGGGTAGCGGCATAAAAACCGTTCTCTACGGTGTTCGTCTGCCGCATGACATACCCATCCTCACACATCAGGTCAGCTTCTGCTAAGGCTTGCATATATCCAGAAAAACGCTCTTGCCCACTGGCTGACCCCTCATCCCATGCGATGATGGCAATGCGCTGGTGTCCCTGTTGGATGAGATGTTGAGTTGCCGCATGGATTCCCGCGCGCCCGTCAACATCTACCCAATGGGTGAGGTCATCCATACCGGAAAGACTGCGCCCAAAGGCCACAAAGGGCACACTCGCTTCGTGCAAAAAGCGGAAGCGGGCATCGTTGCTGACGGTATAAGACAGCACAAAGCCGTCTACATGCTGTCCTGCGATTAAATCCGCATAAGCGTCGGTGTCTTGATCGCCCTGTGAAGTGAACAACAGGACATGCCGATTTTGTTGTTCAATCTCCTGCACGAGAAAATACATAAAACGCTCCAATACCGGGTTATAGGCCGTGCGAAAACTGGACTGTGCATAACCAATGACCCTTGATTGCTGGTCACGCAGATTGCGGGCGCGGACGTTGCGCTTATAGCCGAGTTCTTCTACAACGTTGATGACTCGCTGGCGGGTGTCCTCGCTGATGTTTCCTTTGCCATTTAAGACTAATGAAACAGTCGCAGTAGAAACACCTGCCAAACGCGCAACATCTTTAATTGACGACATGATTCTCCATCCCTTAATCTGTTCAAATGTTTTGGGTAGCAGTAGCAGTGTACTCCGAAATTTGTCCTAGTACAGCCGACGTGCCAATAGCGGTGAAAATGCCGAAAGTCAGCACAAACCACATCGCCACCAACACAGTACTTAACCACCCGATGAGCACCACTACTACCAAAATCATCAACGTGAAAAAGGGATTTTGCAAGACCATCACCAACGCATTGCGGGTTGCGCCCCATAAACTAGGCTGTTCCATCTGGTAATAAAACGGCCACGTAAACAGGAACACCCCCAACCATATAAAAGCCGCCGAAATCCACACCAGCCGCAAAACCCCCGCGACTGTGCCGGGTGAGTCCGCATAGGCGCTGAGGTTGGTAAAGTTCACCACCACAAAGGCGATATGGGCTAACCCCCAGCCTAGCCCGCGCCAGAAGTTTGCTTTAAACGTCTGCCAGAATAAATCAAGGTCAGCGTTGGATGGGCTGGTTTGCGCTTCATAGCTGACGCGATAGAGCGCACTCAACGCGGCAGGCAGGGTGACAATCGGCAGACAGCACACAACAAACAGGATATTTGACCAGATGTAAGTGTAGCCCTTCACCCGGACATCATTGAGGCCGTGCCATAATGCGCCTAAAGCGGAAATCATGCTGGTTAGCCTTTCAACCCGGTATAACTAATGCCTTCTACAAAGTAACGCTGGAAGAAGAAGAACAGAAGCGCCAACGGTAGCGTGGTAATCACCGCGCCCGCCAGGAACGTGTTCCACTCCAATGTTTCGCCAAACTGCCCGCGCAACTGAGCCAGACCTAACGGCAGGTTGTGCTTGGACGCATCGCCGCCGACAATAATCAGTAAATCCATGAAGTTGTTCCATGTCCCTTGAAAACTGAAGATTGCTAAGGCGGTGAGCGCAGGGGTTGCCATAGGCAAAATTACACGGAAGAACATCACAAAACGATTTGCGCCGTCTACCATCGCCGCCTCTTCTAGCTCAGGCGGGATAGATTCAAAGAATTGCTTCATCAGGAACACGCCGAAGGCATCCGCGCCCAGCGTGAGGATAACGCCTTGATAGGTGTTTAATAATCCTAATTGTTGCAGGATGATGAAACGTGGAACCAACAGAACAACACCCGGAATCATCATCGTGCCCAAAATAATGAAGAAGAACACACGATTACCGGGAAACTTAATTCGCGCCAGTGCATATCCCGCCAACGAGTCGAATATCAAGCGCAACACAGTGATTGCTACAGCATAGTACACGGTGTTGACGAACCATGTGCCCAGATTGTATTCAAACACACGTTCGTAACCTTCCAGCGCCGGGTTGAAGAAGAACAGCGTTGATGTATCTTCGGCGGGGAGCGCCGCGCCGCTTTCCGTCCGGCAATCTACACCAAACGGCGGCACAGGGATGAATACCTGCGGGCGGCTTTGTACCACCGGGCGACATTTAAATGAATTGGCGACTGTCAGTACAAACGGCACTGTTTCCACCAAGGCGAAAATGACGAGTAAGGAGAATGCCAATGTCGAGAATGTACGCCGGATAAACGTCCGCCTTAGTGCGCTCGCTTCCAACTTCTTCTGTGACTCTGTTTGGGCTATTGTAGTCATCGTCACATCTCCCTTAGGCGTTGGCGTGTTCTGATGTGAACACGCGCTGGAACATGGTAAAGGCAAAGATGATGACGAACAGGATTAACGCTGTCGCCGCCGCTAAACCCATCTGCGAGTTGTTGAAGCCGTTTTGATACACAATATAGGCGACAGTCAATGTGGTTTTGGCTGGCCCCCCGCTAGAAATCACGTAGATTTGGTCAAACACCTGGAATGTGCCAATTAAGCCCAGCGTGATGACAAAAAATGTGGTTGGCGCTAACAAGGGCACAGTGACACGGCGGAAAGATTGCCATGCTGTTGCGCCATCCATTGAGGCCGCTTCGTAGACTGATGACGGGATGTTCTGCAATGCCGCCAGAAAAATAATCATCAGCGTGCCGATGGTCGTCCATGTATTCAAAATCATGATGGTAAGCATGGTCACACTGGGGCCGCTTATCCATTCCCATAAAGAAAGCCCGGCCATCCGCGTTTGTGCCCAGCTTCCCACGTTGTCCCGTGTGATGCCGAAGATGCCCAGAATGTTATGAATGACGCCGTTAGGGTCATTCAGCCATGTCACATTCTGATAATCTGGAAAAACCCCACTAATCAACGTATTGACCAGACCGCCGCGTGTGAACATCCACATGAAGATGATGGAGATAACCACCGACGATGTGATGGATGGAAAGTAAAACGCAGTACGGAAGAAGCCTTTAGCCCTTAGCCACCGTTGATTAACGATGACGGCCAGCACCAAAGCAAGAAAGGTCTGTACAGGCACAACACCTAACACAAAATAAAGTGTGTTTTTTACGGAAATGAAGAAATCGCGCTGGGATAGCCCTTCGCGGATGAGCAAGGCTTCGTAATTGCGTAAGCCGATGAAGGTGTAATCCTGATTTTGACCGCCTTCCATACGTTGCGGATTTACAACACTCACTTGTCCGTGTAATGCTTGGGGCGCAATCGTGACGTTGTTCCGCGCTAAGTTCGTGGCACGCCCCAGCGTTTCATCGACTGCAATAATGGGCACTTCCACCGTTGCACCTTCGCCCGCAGGTAATATCGCATCTTCCAGCGTGACGAATTCAATACTCAGGTTGCCCACCGACGAAATCACCATATTTTCCGGTGTTTCAGCGTCAACATCGGAGGTGTTAGTTATGGTGATTACAAAATTGCCTACGTCATCCTGCTCAGGGTTCGTTAGTTCAAAGGTGTTGCGTAGGTTGCGCGGAACAACCGTGACCAGATTATTAAGTCGGCTAAAAAATGCCTCTTGCTCGGAATCCTGCAAATTAATCCCTGTCGTGACTGACTCGCCCGGTTCTAAGATGAAAATATCGGGCACGATGAATGTTACGACTTCGCGTTCGCTTAACCCCCGCACGACTGTCTGCGCCGGGATGATAATTTCTTCGTCGGTTTCATTGGTAAAAAGAATGATGCCACTGGCGGCTTGGGCACGTTGGCCTAGTGGGGTAATGCCGTTCCAGTCCGTCATGCTGATGTAAAGCGCAAAGCCGATGGGCACAATCAGGAACACGATAAAGATAAGCATGGCCGGAGCCATAAATGCGAACCCGGCAAAAGTTTCTTCTAGTTGCTTTTTGCTAAAGTTATTCAAAAACGGTGATTGTTTGGGTTTATTGGCCGTTTTCGGGGTGGTCATTATGGCCCCCTTCTTGATGAAATAATATTTTGTTGATTTTAATTAAAACGCCGGACGCCCCTTGCACAGAGAGATTACAAGGGGCATCCGGTAGTCAGTATCTTAGTTGTCCATAATTTCCATCGCGGCGGCTTCAACTTCTGCCAGCACTTCTGCGGCAGTCAGTTCACCAGCGAAGGCACGTTGCAGGGCGGCGTTGAACGCATCGACATAAGGGCCAAAGCCGATAGGTAATTGCCAGGGATAGCTGTATTCCGCACCAGCGATAAATGCGCCTACATCTGCCGGGTCTACGCCTCTACCTTCGGAGCGCGGAACCCAGATGTCAACGTAAGCATCTGCGGCGGATGGGCGGGTGGGCATGGGGCCAAAGCTGACTTCCGTAGTGGCTAATTGGCCGTCCTCACCTGTCAGGAAGTTCACGAGTTGCCAGCTTTCTTCCAGATAAGCGTTATCTGCACCAACACCAAAACATACGGTGAAAGCCATTGTAGCGCGGTCAACCGGGCCAACGGGCAGTTCAACGACACCCCAGTTAAGGTCGGGGTAGTTTTCCAGCAGGAAGTTAATCACCCAGTTGCCTTCCATTGCTAGCGCGGCGCGGCCTTCACCAAAGGCTTCACCACCCCAGCCAGCATCCACTGTATCAGGTGTCCCGCCGATTCCGTCCACGCCGAAACTGATGTAAAAGTCGAGGGCTTCAATGGCGGCTTCGTCATTGAGGACATATTCGCCGGTAATGTCGTCAAAAATTGCACCACCGTTTTGATACAAGAAAGGTAGCCAGCGCTCAAAGTTAGGCGGTGTGACCATACCAATAACGCCAGCAGAGCTATCGGTCAGGGCTTCGGCGGCGGCGTATAGGTCATCCCATGTCCAATCAGATGTGGGGTAGTCCAGCCCGGCGGCGTCAAACAAATCCTTGTTGTATTGAAGCGCCATTGTGCTGAAGTCCTTCGGCGGGCAGTAGAGCGTCCCGTTTACAGTGAAGATGTCCAGCAGGCTTTCGTAGAAGCCGTCCTGGTCTTCGATTACGTCTTCACCAATGGCGACGACCCCTGCATCTACCCAATCCAGCAGGTAGGAGCTATCAATATAAAATACGTTGGGGTAGGTGCCACTTGCAAACGCGGTTTGTAATTGGGTGCGATGGTCAGTGGAGATTTGCCAATCCACTTCGATGCCTGTCGCTTCTGTAAATTCCGCTAGTAATGTATTTAAAGTATTGGTTTCTTCCGTGCTGGAAGACCAACCCGCAAGTACAAGACGCACATCGCTGGCGTCGTCGTCTTCATCCTGCGCGGCAACCATGTTCGGGATAATGAGTAGTAGGACGAAAATAGCGAGTAAAGAAAATAAACGTACTTGTTTCATTTGTATCCTCCGAGATACTGCTCTAAAAATATTTTGCAGGTGTAATACCTGAGTTAAACGATTTAGTAAATCGTTTAACCTATTCTAGCACTCAACATTTTTGTCGGCATTATTTTCTCATCTATGATTAATCTTTGTAAAAAGTGGCGGACGCGGAAGTGCGTCAATTATCAACGGTTTATGTTTGGAGTACCCGACCAAATTTCGGGGTATTCTACCCCTCTGCACGCCTTTTTCCCTACCCAATAGCCCTGCTCTGCGGGTTACCTCCGGCTCAAGTGCCCAAAATCCCGCTTGCGACGCACCGCGCGAATTATCTCACCTTTTATTTCCGGTGTACCCTTTCTGAAAGCACCTGATACAATCCAAACATCACAAAAGTTTTTTAAGGGTCATAGGAGATTTTATGCTTTTCTTTGTACCGGGAGCCAGTGGGTCAGGTAAGTCCGCGATCATTCCTGTCTTAAAACAATTGCTACCAGAGATGGATGTATACGATTTCGACGTATACCCGCATTACGAGACCATCGGCCCACTAAACTCGTCCGAACAACGCCAACGGGTCGCGGAAGTATGGATTCAACAGGCATTGGTAAACGCACCACGACATACTGTCGTTAGTGGATTGGCTGTAATGGGTGAAGTCCTTGCCTGCCCCTCTGCCCCACTGATGGATCATATTGCTTTCTGTCTGCTGGACTGTGATGACCTGCAACGGTTGGATCGTATTCACCAGCGTGGAGATGCCGAAAATGCATCAATGGAAATGCTGTGTTGGGCGGCATGGTTGCGTGTGCATCATCGAGACCCACAGTTCCGGCAGGATGTCATTAAAACCGACCAGAACAGTGAGATGATCTGGTCACGCTGGACGGGGTGGCAACGCGGGCATCCACATTGGCGCTGTGAGTATATCGATACCACACCACTGACGATTGAGCAGGTAGGCGCGCAGGTCGCAGACTGGGTGAAAGCCGAAATACAGATTTATGCAGACGGTTATCGACTGGATCTTGGTGAGTGATGGCTACTTCAACAACCCTTGTGAAGTTCAGCCACAAGGTGTTGATCCCTGCGCAGGGTTAGAGTTTTTCTGGCGCAAAAGTGACTTCTCGTTCGACAGACTGCTAGTATACGCGCTTCGGCCTGCATATCATCTGGAGTAAGAAATGGGTGAAATTAGACGCGGGTTCAACGCCACATCACATTATCGAACCCGCACTAGCTACGCTTTGAGGGATAGATTTCAATATTTTCTCAATACTTGGAGCTGTTTTGGGTGATTTTAGCATAGAAAACGTGAGGAAAAACAAAAATCCCGCCAAATTAGACGGGATTTATCCGTGCGGGAGCGACGGGCATGGATCGCTCGCTGGCTACGCCATTCTTCCCCATAAAACCGAGTATCAGCAGGTGGTCAAAGCACTCTTGGCCGTCGCGTAGATCCCGGTTACTTTACAACTCACCCGTTATAGAAATTGGCGCAAGTTCCTCGGGATGTGAGCCCGTTCTGATTTCTGCATTTCCCTGTATATATAAGGAGGACTACTCATGCCCCGTACACTCGTACTGACGAACTGTAAAGGAGGCGGCGGAAAATCCACGTCCGCCACCAATATCGCCTTCGGACTGGTAAACGTCCTGCGCTCAGCCGGTACATCCAATCCCCGTGTTCTGCTGATAGACACCGACTCGCAAGGACATGCCACACTCGTGACCACGGGTAGCAAGGACTACAGCACATGACAGGCTCTATACTGCACTGTGCCGACGCCGGATCACAAGCGATACATACAGAGCATCCAGTTAGAAATCACGTAGACTGGCTCCAATATGTACTGAATAATTTCGCGGTTTTGCCAGCTTATTTATACGCCAGACACCCTGAACACGATCCATCCAGAAGACGATGACACTGTGCGGCAACGTCAACGCCGAGATCAACACCAGATATAAGGCAACCAGCGACAACATATTGTCGGGGCTAGTCGGGATGATGACATACAACGCCGCCAGAAAGACGAGCGAAACCAACGTTAAAGGCGTCGCCGATTTCGTAAACCGCAAGAAGTCCGATCCAAATTGTTCGACGTCCAGATCATCAGGTGATGTCGCCTGGTCAATTACTATCAAGCGAGCAATATGTCGTGCTGAATGCCATAGGCAGAAGTATAGGCCGATGGCTAGAAATGGCGGTACGATAGCGAAGAATAGGCCGAGCAAAACTGTCTCTCCACAATAAATCATCCATTGCTGACGATGATCCTGCTGACGAGTACCCGAAAAAGTGATCGCCAACGTCATAATAACGATGGTAACAAACCCGATTCCAGCCATGAGGCGAAACTGATTGGTAAAAAATCCGTTCAGTGAGCTAACATCCGTCGTCGTGAATAGCGTTGTGATGCTCTGCAACGCTAAACGGTAATCGTCCGGAAAGAACAATAGAGGGACAAACATCGGCAATCCGCCCCGAACGAACACAGTCAACAGACGCGCGATCTCGCTATTGAGGAAAGCGGCGCGATGAAATGTAAGCGTCGTGTGCAAGTCCGCCGATCCCCAATGCCACCATGTTAGCGCGATGAAGAAAACGAAGCCGACAACGGGCGACAGTGCCCACAGCGCCAATACCAGGCCGAGCAGAGCCAGATAGCCGCCGAGCAGAGTCGCCATTTGATAGCGGTTAAGCCGCTCTCCGGCCATCTTACCCGGCACGAGATGGTCAACCGCGCCGTGCGGCAAGCCGAGCATTACTGCACTCAGCACAAGCGGAGCGAGTTGCATTTCGATTGGAATCTGCACGGGCATGAGAAAAGCCAGCGTCACGACGGCCAGCAGGATGAAGCCCGGACGAATGACAATCTGCTGGATGGTGCGATGGGTACGGTCGGAGATGGTGGGTCTGTGGCGGATCGTGGGGAGCCTCAAATGATTGTAAATCACTCTCAAACGTCCGGTTTCCAATACCCACAGAAACAAGTAAACACCCTGCACGATCATGATGTTGGTAAAAAGGAAAAACAAGAATTCTTCAATGGGCAGACCGAAGAGAAACCAACCGGTGCTAGTCGCTTCGGTGATGTGCCACACACCCGCCCCGATAGCAACGCGATCCACAGCGGCCAGATAGAGCGTCGGCGGCAGAATACCCAGCGCCCATATGTCACGATTCGACCATAGTTGAGCGCCACCAATCGCCCACTGCAAGGCTATGATCGGTGCTACCCATATGCCAATCATGGCGAAGTAACGCCATTCTGAACCGGCCAGCAATAACAATAATCCACTGATGACACCCAATATCACCCAGAAAGTCACCCCCATCCAGACGACCGCCGGACGCTTCGCATCTGACCATCGTCCGCGTCGTCGGGCAAGCACCGAACGCAACCAGAGTCCGGTCAGGATAGGCTGGAGCACAAAGAAAAGATATTCTTCGACCGGAACATAGCCTAGTGTGGCGATGACAGCATTCGGAGCATATGTCCAGATGCCTTCCATCACCAGCCAGTTGTCCCATGGCGTCGCGTAAAGCACGGCCAGAACGATAATGATGGCGATTCCCTGATAGAGCGTGCGATCCCACCGTTGAGAACGGCGGCGGGCATCTATAATCAGCAAAGCAATGCAGGGAAGAGTAAATAAAACATGGAAACCTAAATAACTCACCGTAGCGCCAACCCTTGATAACATTACAACTGGAACTAACCATCAATGATAGCGGAGTAAAATGGGATAAGGGTTAACGCATCGGGTTGTATGATGAGAAGCTCATGACTCAAACTAAGTTTAAGTATCTATGAACTCATTGAAACTTTTCCTCAGCTAGCAGATGGCGGAGATTGATAAGCGCGTA